>JBCAZN010000015.1:0-14987 GCA_038533035.1 Pseudomonadota bacterium | reverse complement strand
AATCACGGAAACAGATCCTGGTGTGAAAGGCGATACCGCCAGCGGGGGCGTCAAGCCGGCAACATTGTCAACGGGTGCAGTGGTTCGCGTACCGTTGTTCGTCGATCAAAACGAAGTTATCAAGGTCGATACGCGGTCACGCGAGTACGTGTCGCGCGTCAAGTAGCGCGTCAGATCCAGGCGCTGCGTCTTTCCTGCAGCTCGCAAAACGTCGAGCAGAGTTTCTCAACCCCGGCCTGGTCGGTCTCACTGAAACGATCCGGTGTCGGGCTGTCGATATCAAGTACGCCGATAAGCTGACCACCGGCAACTAGCGGCACGACGAGTTCGGAGCGCGAATCAGGGTCGCAGGCAATGTGACCTTGAAACGCATGTACGTCGGCCACGCGCTGTGTTACGCGCGAATTTGCGGCCGTGCCGCACACGCCTTTGCCCACATCAATGTGCACGCACGCGGGTTTACCCTGGAACGGGCCGAGTACCAGTTCGTCGCCGCGAAGTACGTAAATGCCCAACCAATTGATGTCGTCGAGAGCGCCGTGCAGCAGCGCTACGAAATTGGCGGCACTGGCGAGCGCGTCCGGCTCATCTTCGAGCAGTACCCGCACCTGCGAGTCGAGTAGTTTGTAATCAGTCATCTGCGCCACCGAAGGCGAACGTTATGACGTCACGGATGTCATCCGTTGCGTCGTGAATCATTTGCAAGCGCTCAAGTCCCATGGCGACCCCGGCGCATGCGGGCAGGCCATGCTCGAGCGCGGCAAGCAGGTCGGTATCGTGGGGGCGGATTGTACGATTTCTACGTTTGCGTTCGGCCTGGTCATGTGCAATTCGCGCCGCCAGTTCACTGGCATCGGTCAATTCTACGTAACCGTTTGCGACTTCAACACTGCCGAGAAAGACCTCGAAGCGATCCGCGACGCCGGCGTCGTCCGGGCAACGTTGTGCGAGCGCCGCCTGGCTCGCGGGGTAGTGCTGCAAAACGGTTGCGCTGTCGTCAGCGAAGTTCGGCACGATCCTGGTGGAGACCAGCAGATCCAGCCAGTCGTCTCGCTGATCGCCAAGCACTTTTCGCAGCTCGTCGTCGGCGCTCGCAACATCCGCGAGCTCGTCTATGGATGCATCGAACGGGTCGATTCCGCAGAAAGTCTGAAACGCAGCGCCATAATCCAGCTTTTTCACGTCGCCCGCCGGAAACGCCGCGCCAATCGCGGCCGAGATTGCGCCGATCGTGTCCTCGATAATATCCGTGAGCCCGGCGCCCAGCCGGTACCACTCGATCATCGTGAATTCGGGCTGATGACTGCGCCCGGCTTCGCCGTCACGAAATACCCGGCACATCGAGTAGATGTCAGGGTAGCCGGCTGCCAGGAGACGCTTCATATGGAACTCGGGCGAGGTATGCAGATAAAGCGGCGCGCGTGAGAGTGCGGAGGATACGGCGAGGCTTTCAATCTGGGTATCGCTGACGGCGTGCGGGCTGAGCGCCGGCGTATCGACAGCGAGTGCTCCGCTCGCTTCAAAATACTGGCGCAGGCGACCCTTGATGGCTGCACGGTGTTGCGCGGCCTGCGGCCCGGACGATGGGCGCCACGACGTCATTCGTCGCGGTCTGAAAGGTTGCCTATCGGCATGCCCATACGCAGCGTTTCGCGAGGCTGCAGGTTTTCATGCCACTCAGCGACGCCCTTTGGTAGCAGCACGATGACTGTCGAGCCCATGTTGAACCAGCCGAGCAGGTCGCCTTTCCGCACGGATGTCGATGCCGCAGACAGGTTAAGGACTTCGACGACGCCCTGATGCCGCGGCCGAATCTCGCCGCTCCACGGTGTTGAAATGCTGCCGACATTAAGCGCGCCGACAAACACCAGCGCTGCCGGACCGCGCGACGTTGCAAAGTGCATCACAAGTCGTTCATTACGCCGGAACAAGCCCTTGACTCGCGAGACGGTTGCCTCGTTAACGCTGAAGAGGTCACCCGGAACGTAGTGCGCAGCGACAAGCGTGCCGTCGATCGGCGCGTGCACGCGGTGGTAGTTGTAGGGGGCGAGGTAAATCGTTGCAAAGCTGCCGTCAAGGTACGCACGTGCCTGATCAATGTCTGTCGCCAGCAAATCGTCAAGCGTGTAGTCGATGCCTTTCGCCTGGACGAGCGTGTTCGATCGGATCGTGTCGGCGACGCTGACCGTACCGTCGACGGGCGAGGTGATGACATTGTCGTCGGCGGCGACCGGTCGCTCGCCTTCGGCCAGTTCGCGAATAAAAAAGTCGTTAAACGTGGCGAAGTCGCCCGGTACATCAAGTTGTACTTCGTCGACATTGACATTGTACAAAGCTACGAATTTAGTGATCAGGAAATCCTTAACACGTTCGTTTTTAATACGCGCGATGCGCCACACCAGTGCCGTGAGCCAGTACTTCGGCAATACGTACTGCAGCGCGACAAATACGACGGACACTAGTCGGCCCGCCGTACAATGTTGGCGACGACATTCATAAGCAGCATTTCGCCGTCATAAAAACTCAAAGAAACGGCATCGGGATTGCCTTCTGCCTGCATCAGCATCAGATGCAAGCCGCCGCGTTCAAGCGTGATGGTCGACCCGGCCGGAATCTCAAGCTTGTCCACACGACGCATCCGTGCCACGCCGTCCTCCACAGTTGACCTGTGAATCTCGACGTTGTTGTACTCGGCACTGCGAACGTCGGTAACAGTGATTTGAGATCCGGTATTGTTGGTTAACGTCATATAGCCGGCACTCATGCCGCGCCCGGGCATTGGCTCAGTGACTTCGATGTTGGCAACCACAAACGGCGCCGCGGACTCTCCGGAACAGGCCGCGACCAGCAGCGCTATGGCGGCCATTGCAGCGCGCATCAATAGACTCCCATCAGGATCGACAGATCGTAGGCATAGTCTTCGGCGGTCATCGAGCTGCCAAAACCCGAGTGGTAGCGGCCGTCCGGATCGATTACCAGCACGGCCGGCGAGTGGTCGACGGTGTAGCCGCCGTCTTCGAGTGCGACTTTCTCAAAATAGACGTATAGGCTCTTTGCAAGCTTGCGGGTTTCCTCGAGTGTGCCTGTTACGCCGACGTTGCCGTCACCAAAGTAATTGACATACTTGCCAATAATGTCGGGCGTATCGTGCTCCGGGTCGACGCTGACAAGGACGATGCGCGGCAGCTCGCCGATGCCCGCTTCCTGCATCTGTCGCCTCGCCAGTGTGAGTTTCTGCAAAGTGACCGGGCAGATGTCCGGACAACTCGTAAATCCGAAAAAGACAACATCCCACTGACCCGACAGCGAGTCCGGCGTAAAGGCCTCGCCAGCCTGATCGAGCAGTGCGAAATCGGGCAACACTTCAGGTGCGGGTAGTACGAAGGCCGAGCGCAGCTGTTGCGGCGCACTCTGCTTGAGTGCAAGGAAAATGCCGGCCGCTAGCGCGATTCCGGCCGCAAAGGCAATGACGAAATTTCGGGGTCCCATAGCCGGCAATTCTACAGGCAGTTGCGCCGGATGCGTGATAGATTCGCCGACGCTATGAACGTGGAAGATCTGATTCGGGAAATCGCATCGCGCTTTGAGAGCGCAGGGCTGAGCTACGGGCACGGCACTGACAACGCGCTCGACGAGGCTGCCTGGCTCGTATTCGCAACACTCGGACTCGATCACAACGATGCGCCGGCCGTTTACCACGATGCCGTCAACGATGATCAGGTCGCGAACGTTGGCGCATTGGCGTCGCGACGAATCGACGAGCGTATCCCGCTTGCGTACCTGTTACATGAGGCCTGGTTTGCGGGTTTGCCGTTTTACGTTGATGAACGCGTGCTTGTGCCACGTTCACCGTTTGCGGAACTCATAGCGCAACGGTTCGCGCCATGGATCGCCGCGAGCCAGGTGCAGCGTGCTGTCGATCTGGGCACAGGGAGCGGCTGTATTGCGATTGCGATGGCGCTGGCGTTTCCGGGAGCCGAGGTCGATGCCGCGGATATCTCTGCCGATGCACTCGAGGTCGCGCGCATCAACATCGCCCGGCACGGGCTGGTGGGGCGGGTGCATGCCGTGCAATCGGATTTGTTCGAGCACCTCGGGGATGTGCAATACGATTTGATCGTGAGTAATCCACCTTACGTCGACAAAGCTGATATGGACGCGCGCCCCGATGAGTTCCGGCACGAACCCGAGCTTGGGCTTGCTGCCGGCGACGACGGACTCGACTGTGTGCACCAAATATTGAAAGATGCCTCGCGATTTATGACGGACGATGGAATACTCGTCTGTGAAGTTGGCAACAGCCAGCCGGCACTGGAGGCCGCGTATCCTGAACTGCCATTCGTATGGCTTGAGTTCGAGCATGGCGGTGCCGGCGTGTTCCTGCTGACGAAAGACGAGTTACAACAAATTGACGTAGGGAGAGTGTAGGCGTGTCGGGCAATACTTTCGGCCGGGTTTTCACGGTAACGACGTTTGGTGAGAGCCACGGCGTGGCGCTCGGCTGCGTGATCGACGGGTGTCCACCGGGCATGGCCCTCAGCGAAGCCGATATCCAGCACGACCTTGATCGACGCCGACCCGGCCGTAACAAGCACACGACGCAGCGCAACGAACCGGACCAGGTGCGAATCCTCTCCGGTGTATTCGAGGGCAAGACGACCGGTACCCCGATTGGTCTGCTCGTCGAAAATACCGATCAGCGCTCCAAAGACTACGGCGACATCAAAGACAAGTTTCGGCCAGGTCATGCCGACTACACGTATCAGCAGAAGTACGGAATCCGCGACTACCGCGGTGGCGGTCGCTCGTCGGCACGTGAGACAACCATGCGCGTCGCGGCCGGTGCGGTTGCAAAGAAGTACCTCAAAGATCGGCTTGGCATAGAGGTACACGGTTACCTGTCACAACTCGGCGACATTGTGCTGGCGGCTACCGACCTGTCTATCGTCGATGACAACCCGTTTTTCTGTGCAGATCCTGCGCGGCTCGATGAGCTGGATGCTTTCATGACGGAGCTTCGCGAGCAGGGCGACTCCATCGGCGCGAAGATCAGCGTGCTGGCAACAAATATGCCGCCGGGGCTGGGCGAACCGGTGTTCGACAAGCTCGAAGCCGACATCGCGCATGGCCTGATGAGCATCAACGCGGTCAAAGGGGTAGAGATCGGTGCAGGATTTGCCGCGATTCAACAACGCGGCAGCGAGCACCGCGACGAAATGTCGACGGATGGCTTTAGCAAGAATGATGCCGGCGGAACGCTGGGCGGAATTTCGTCCGGCCAGGACCTGCTGGCCAGCATTGCACTGAAACCAACCTCGAGCGTATCGGTTCCAGGTAAAACCATTGACAAGCGCGGCGAGGAAACAGAGATTGTGACTAAGGGTCGACATGATCCCTGCGTCGGTCTGCGTGCCACGCCGATCGCAGAGGCTATGGTTGCCCTGACACTGATGGACCACTACCTGCGTCATCGTGCACAAAACGCTGACGTCAGTTCAGAAACACCCAGCATTTAAGAAAACCCTTTTTATATAGCCCGGAAAAATGACCCAGCAGATAGACGTTGCTGTCGTCGGCGCCACAGGCGTCGTCGGCGAATCCATGCTCGAGATTCTTGCAGAGCGAAATTTCCCCGTCGGCAAGATCTACGCACTTGCCAGCGCGCGTTCGGTTGGCAAGAAAGTCGACTTCGGTAATCATCAACTTGAAGTTGAAGACCTTGCCGAGTTTGATTTTTCGCAGGTGCAGATCGGCTTGTTCTCGGCGGGCGGGTCGGTATCAGCCGAGTTTGCACCGAAAGCGGCGGCGGCCGGCTGCATTGTCATCGACAACACGTCGCATTTCCGTTACGACGACGACATTCCGCTGGTCGTTCCGGAGGTCAATCCGGAGGCGATCGCCGAGCACACGGCGCGCGGCATTATCGCCAATCCGAACTGTTCGACGATCCAGATGGTGGTGGCGCTAAAACCAATCTATGACGCCGTCGGCATCGAGCGCATCAATGTCTGCACATACCAGGCCGTGTCCGGAGCAGGGCGCAGCGCCGTTGAAGAGCTCGTGCGCCAGACGACCACGCTGTTGAACGGCCGTCCGCTTGAAATCGAAGGCGAGGCCAAGCAGATCGCATTCAATGCGGTGCCGCATATCGATGACTTCCAGGACAATCGATACACGAAAGAAGAAATGAAGATGGTCTGGGAAACCCGCAAGATCTTTGCTGATGACGACATCCTGGTCAATCCGACGGCGGTGCGAATTCCGGCGTTCTTTGGCCACTCGGAAGCCGTACACATTGAGACGCGCGAGAAGATTTCAGCCGAAAAAGTTGCGCAATTACTGGCTGTTGCGCCCGGTGTGGAAGTGCTCGATGGCAGCAAAATCGGCGAATATCCGACGGCCGTTACCGAAAGCTCGGGCAACGATCCTGTCTACGTCGGACGCATTCGAGAAGATATCTCTCACCCGCGCGGTATAGATCTCTGGGTGGTCGCCGATAACATACGTAAGGGCGCGGCTCTAAATAGCGTCCAAATTGCTGAAATATTGGCAAAAAACTATCTATAAGCTATAGTTCGCAGGCAATTTGATGCCCCAGACTGGAAGTCGAAACAGGGGCGCGTGTGGGTTTGGAGAATTACATTATGTCGCGACGTTTTACGCGTATCTCGCTGCTGTTTGCCGTTCTGTTCACGAGCGAGGTCTGGGCCATTGGACTCGGCGACATCAATCTCGATTCCGCGCTCAATGAACCGCTGCGCGCCGAAATTGTTCTGCTCGCGGCAACGCCCGAAGAGATTACATCGCTCAGCGTAGAGCTCGGTTCGGCCGACGATTTTCAGCGCTACGGCATCGACCGGCCGTTTTTCATGCAGGAATTAGAATTCAACGTCGTTAATCGCGGCGTTTCCGGCAGCGTTGTGCAGATCCGCTCGCGTTCACCGATCACCGAACCATTCCTGACTTTCCTCGTTGAAGCAACCTGGCCGAGCGGCCGACTGCTGCGCGAGTACACCGTTTTACTGGATCCGCCGACGTACACGCCACCGGGCGTGCAACAGGCGGCGCCCGTGCAGGCGCCGGTTCGCGCGACGCCGAGCGACAGCGCACCGATCCAGCGGCAACCAGAACCGCGTCAGGAACCGGCACCGCAGTCGCGTCCAACGTCGCGGCCTGCACCGCAGCCGCGTCCGGCGGATGACGTGAAGCCGTTGCCGCCGCCGGATGACATTCGTTACAGCGGCGAGCCGGGTGGCGATATAAACGTCGCGCGTGGTGACACGCTGTGGGGCATCGCGGCAAGGATGCGTCCGGACAGCCGACTAACAATGAACCAGACCATGGTGGCGATCTACGAGGCGAATCGCGACGCGTTCGGCGGCAACATTAATATGTTGCGTGCCGGAGCTTCGTTGCGAATTCCGAGCGCCGACGAGGTGTATCGCATCAGCCGTGGCGAGGCACTGCAAGAGGTGCAGCGCCAGAACCAGGCCTGGGGCACCGGGGCAGTGGTCGACACCGACTATAGCGCGCCGGCGGATACCACGACGCGACCGAGCCTGGTGCTGGTGCCACCCGATGAAGAGCCGGACAGTACTGTTTATGACGACGATGTCGCGACCTACGAGCCGTACTCACGAGAGCAGGAAGTCGAAGATCGCATTGCCGAGCTTGAAGCGGCCGATGTCCCGAATCAGCAATCGCTGATTGAAATTCGCGACAACGAACTGGCTGCGCTGCGCGAGGAGCGTGCCACGCTGCGTGGCGAAGTGTACGAGCCACCTGTCGATGACGTTGCCGACGATCCGATGGTTGACGACGCGGCCGACGATCTTGACAACATCTACGTCGATGACGCCAGCGATGACACGGCGGCTGATGACGACGCCGGGACCGACGACGTTAGCGACGATGCGGCCACTGACACCATAGTGGCACCGCCGACCGACATTGTGAGGACAACGTCCGATGCCGACGAAAGCCTCGTCGACAAGGTTATGGGCATCCTCAACCAGTGGTGGATGTACATCGCCGGTGTCGTGGTGCTTGTCATTGGCATCCTGTTCATGTTCATGCGCCGCGGCTCCGACGATGATGACGGCGATCGCCCGTGGGAAACGCTCGACGGCGATGATGCAGCGCAGACATCGTTCACCGAAACCATGCAGGCACCGACGCCCGAAGAAGCGATTGTCGTGGTCGAGCAGGATTCCGGTATCCATCCCGTGGTTGACGAAGATGTCGCCGGTGACAGTGACACTATTGAATCCGCGACGCTGGGCGAAGCTGACGGCACTGTTGAGTTCGATGCGGGCGGTGTGGGTGATGCCGCCGCGGATTCGGGAACGTCGCAATTCGGTTCGCTGGAAGACACCTTTAGCAGTGAAACCGCCGTTAATCTCGATCAGACGGACCCGATCGCCGAGGCCGACTTCCACATGGCCTATGGCCTGTACGACCAGGCGGCGGATCTGATCAATGGCGCGCTCGAGACCGATCCGAGCGACAAGGACCTCATGTCGAAGCTGTGCGAAATCTACTTCGTCTGGGGTAATCGTGATGCCTTTGTCGATGCTGCAACGCGCCTCAAGTCAGTAGTCAGTGACGAAGACAGTGCCGAGTGGAACAAGATCGTGATCATGGGTCAGCAAATCGCGGCCGATCACGATATGTTCGCGGGCGCCGCCGTAGCAGCTGGCGCCACCAAGGCCGTGGATCTTGCATTCGACGACGATTCGGGCGGCGATGGCGGCGGCCTGGATATGGACTTCGGGGCCGATGATGCGGGTGCGTCCGACATCGTGGACCTGGGTGCAGACGACGGCGGCGATGCCAGTGCGATCGACTTCAGTTTCGACGACGAGGGTGACGATCTCGACGCGACCGCTGAAACCCCGACAATCGAACAGAGCGCGATCGAAAAAACGGCAGAGATGCCGTCACCCACCGTCGAGACGCCGACCATAGAAGAGCAGTTCGATGGCCTTGAAGGCACATCTGAATTGCCATCGCTCGATATGGATCTCGATCAGGCCATTTCGGCCAGCGGCCAGAACGCGGATCAAACCGCAGAGATCAATCTCGATGAACTCGATCTCGACATCGGCAGCGATACGGCGACCGAGCTCGCATCGCTCGACGAGCTGGACGACACCGGCGTCAACGAAGCGATCGATGAAGCGTCGGTTACCGGCAAGAACCCGGAGATCGATCCAAACGCAACCGGCGTGCAGGAAGCCCTCGATACTGGAGCAACCGGCATCGGAGCGGCGCTCGATCTTGATGATCTCGATGACCTGACCGACACCGCGGCGGGCTCGACGGGACTGCACCTTGCAGCCGACGAGACCGGCCAGAGCCCGTCTCTGTCAGCCGCCGATGAATCGGCGGATCCGGATGAAAGTACCTTGCTTGATGCAACCGGTATGACGCAGGTGCTAACCGAAGATATGGCTGTAGAAACCGGCACGCTCGAAGCATTACCCGACGATGCAGAGACAATGCTCGCGTCAATGGACGATGACGGCGACGATTTCGATTTCGCGAAAACTGAAGCACTGCCACAGGAAGCGTTTTCGGGCGAATCTGACGAGACTGTTGAAACGCAGGCCATTGCCGGAACCGACGTCGACCTGGATCTCGATGATCTGACGGCCGCGTTACAGGTCAGTGATATCGGTGGCGACACCATCGAGCAGCCGCGCGACGACGCGACGGTCGAGCAGCCGCGGCCGAAGGTGTCCGACGAGACAGCCGAGATTCCGACTATGGAGCTTGGCCCGGACGAAATGAGTGACGACCTCAATGAGGCGCGCACCATGACCGAGGTCGGCACCAAGCTGGATCTCGCGCGGGCCTATGTCGACATGGGTGACCCGGCGGGCGCTCGCAGCATCCTCGAAGAGGTGCTCGACGAAGGCGACGACGCGCAGAAACAACAGGCGCAACAGCTGCTGGACTCTCTACCCTCGTAGGGTATTCAGCAAACTGCTGAGTTTCCGACAAGCGTAGCGCACTGGAATCGGCCCGATCCGCATCGCACTCGGCATAGAGTACGACGGCACCGCATACAACGGCTGGCAACGGCAAAAGAGCGGTATCGGCGTGCAACAGCGTGTTGAGGACGCGCTGTCTGTCGTGGCCGATGAGTCTATCGAGGTAATTTGCGCCGGACGTACCGATACCGGCGTGCATGCCACCGCGCAGGTTGTGCATTTCGACACCGGCAGTCGCCGCTCCGATCGTGGCTGGCTGCTCGGCGCGAACACCAATCTCCCCGATGATATTTGCGTTACCTGGGCAAAACCGGTTGACGATGAATTTCATGCACGGTTTTCGGCGACCGGCCGCAGCTACCACTACCGTATCCTGAATCGACTCGGTCGCTCAGCGCTGCATCGCCATCGGGCCTGGTGGGTTTACCAGCCATTGGACGAATCGCTAATGCACGAAGCCGCCCAACTGCTCGTCGGCGAGCATGACTTTTCGGCATTTCGAGCCGCGGGATGTGGCGCGAACACACCCCATCGTAACCTGACCTCAATCGCCGTGACGCGCGACCGCGACTGGCTGACGCTGACGGTATCAGCCAACGCGTTTTTGCAGCATATGGTGCGCAATATTACGGGCACGCTGGCGACGGTCGGCTTCGGCGAGCGGCCGGTTGCGTGGGTTGCTGACGTTCTGCAAAGTCGCGATCGCAAAGCGGGCGGCATCGCCGCACCGCCGCATGGACTGACCCTCGTCGGCGTGGACTACCCGGCCGATTTCGCTATACCCCAAGCCCCCGAAGTCAACTAGTTGTTGACTAGCCGGGCCCTACCTATACGGATATGATGTCGCCATGAGCTGGTTTGAAAAATTAATGCCGTCGCGCATCAGCACCGAGAGCCGCAGCAAGTCGGTTCCGGAAGGTGTCTGGATCAAATGCACCCGTTGCGATGCGCAGCTGTATCGCAACGAGCTCGAGCGCAATCTGCAGGTGTGCCCCAAATGTAACAATCACATGCGCATCGGCGCGCGCAAACGGCTCGAGTTTTTCCTGGATCCTGATTCCCAGCAGGAGTTGGCGGGCAATCTTGAGCCCGAGGATCCGCTCAAATTCAAAGACAGCAAGCGTTACAAGGATCGAATTGTCGCAGCGCAGAAAAAAACCGGCGAGAAAGATGCGCTGGTCAGCGTTGCAGGCAATTTGCACGGACGTCCTGTTGTCGTCTGTGCGTTCGAATTTTCGTTCATGGGCGGATCGATGGGCTCGGTGGTTGGCGAACGATTCGCGCGTGCCGCGCGGCATGCCGCTGAAACGGGTGCACCGTTAGTCTCGTTTGCAGCGAGCGGTGGCGCCCGAATGCAGGAAGCGATCCTGTCGTTGCTGCAAATGGCAAAAACCTCGGCAGCGCTTGCGCAACTCGGCGAGAAAGGGGTGCCTTATATCTCGGTGCTGACTGATCCGACAACCGGTGGTGTCTCGGCGAGCCTTGCGATGCTGGGCGACGTCAATATCGCCGAGCCTGATGCCTTGATCGGTTTCGCCGGTCCGCGCGTCATCGAGCAGACTGTGCGCGAGCGGCTGCCCGAAGGGTTCCAGCGCAGCGAGTTCCTGCTGGATCACGGTGCCATCGACATGATCGTCGACCGGCGCAACATGCGCGATGAAATTGCCAACCTGCTGGCAAAATTCGAAGGACGCCCGAGTCCCGTACCTGAAGCCTGATACGCCCCATGCCTGACGCGAATACGCCATTGCCTGACTGGCTCGCCTGGCTCGAAACGCTGTCGCCGACCGAGATTGACCTTGGGCTTGAGCGTGTTCAGATTGTTCTTGAACGTCTCGACATTGAGCGGCCAAAGCATGTCTTGCTGATCGGCGGCACTAACGGCAAAGGCTCCAGCGTCGCAATGGCGGAGGCGCTGCTGCTCGATGCCGGCTATCGGACGGGCGCGTACACGTCGCCGCACATTGAGCGCTACAACGAGCGTGTTCGTGTTGCTGGTGTCGAGGTGAGTGACAAAGACATCACCGATGCCCTGTTCGCCGTGGAAGCCGTACGCGACGATTTGCCACTGACGTATTTTGAGTTCGGCACCCTGGCTGCATTTGTCGTGTTCGCTACGCACGGGGTCGACGCGTGGATTCTGGAAGTGGGGCTGGGCGGTCGTCTGGACGCAACGAACGTTGTTGACCCGGACGCGTCCCTGATAACCAACGTATCGCTCGATCACTGCGAATGGCTCGGTGATGACGTCGAAACGATTGCTGTCGAGAAAGCCGGCATCATGCGCGCGGGCAAGCCGGTTATCTTTGCTGATAAAACCGTGCCCGCCACGATCAGATCGCAGGCCGCAAAAATTGGTGCGTCCCTGATTCTCCCGGAAATACCGGCTGACCTGCCAACGCCCGGCTTGATCGGCGCGTTTCAACGCCGTAACGCGGCCGGCGTGCTGGCGCTGCTGGAAGCGGCGGGGCTTGCGGACGCCGTCGAGTCGGCACGTGTTGCGCGGGTACTGCCGAAAGTCACCCTGGCGGGGCGTTCGCAGCGCCTCATGATCGAAGGTACGCAATGGTTGCTCGATGTGGCCCATAACGCCGCTGCGGCCGCTGTACTCGCGGAAACCCTGGCTGCTGACCGCCGCCAGACCACGGCCATTATCGGCGTGCTGGATGACAAAGACCTGGACGGCATTTTGTGGCCGCTGGCGGCGCTGGTTTCGCGCTGGGTGGCAGTCGAGGCCGAGAGCCCACGCGCCATCTCCGCGGCGGAGTTGTCGCGCCGCATTGCCAACGGTTGCGATAAAGCGTGTCTGACGGCGGAGTCGATGCCGCAGGCGATTGAATATGCGCGGCGCGTCCCGGCTGAAAATGACAGAATACTCGTGACGGGCTCGTTTTTTACGGTTGGCCCGGCACTTCGCCAGATCAAAGAATTTTCCTCATGATGGATCGAGCATTGAAAGAACGCATTATCGGGGCTGTCGTCCTCGTCATTTTCGTCGTCCTCGTGGTCCCGATTTTCCTGGACGGGCCGCCCCGCGACGACGCAACGGTACAGCAGCCGGTGCTGTTGCCGGGCCAGAACGAGCAGGAAACCAAGACCGTGGTCCTGGATCGTGATCGAACCAATCCGAGCCCGGTGCCGGTCAATACGGCGTCGGCTGACGAGCCGGACGTGGACGACGCCGCGCCAACCGAGGCAGCGACAGAGGACGCCGCACAACCGGCCGTCGAAACCAAGGTTGCACAAACTGAGCCGGAGCCGGAGCCGGAACCCGAGTCAAACCCCGAGCCTGAACCTGAAACCCGCGCCGCGGCACCAACGCCGACGGTCACCTCAAGTACCGGTATGTGGGCGGTGCAGCTCGGCAGTTTCTCGAGCCGCGACAACGCCGAGGGCCTGGCCGACCAGTTGCGCCGGCAGGGTTATGCAGCGTTCGTCAGCCAGGTTGCGACGTCCGGTGGCACCATGCATCGCGTGCGGGTCGGCCCGCAAAAAGACCGGGACGGCGCCGAGCAGATGGCGTCCAGACTTTCCCGGGTCGGGCACAGCGGACAAGTCGTACCGCACCCGTAATGATCTGCTAGAATCCCGACCTTTCGCACCTGTGCCGAACTGAGACGACATCCTCGATGCCGATCATCGACATAATCATCGCCGTCGCACTCCTCATTTCCATCATCGTCGGATTCGTCCGGGGATTCATCAAGGAAGCCATATCGATCGCGACCCTGGTCGTTGCAATCTGGGCGTCGCTTTATTTCGGGCCGCAGGTTGGCGAGGTCATGGGCGGCTGGATCGGCTCGGAAGGGCTGCGCATCTGGTTCGGACGCATTCTGACGTTCGCGATTCTGTTGTCGCTCGGCGGCCTGTTGGGCTGGGGTCTGTCAAAGCTGGTCAGGCTGTCGGTGCTATCGGGTGTTGATCGGTTGTTCGGTTCATTGTTTGGGGCTGGCCGCGGCGTCGTGCTGGTTGCGCTTGCCGTCATGCTCGGCCAGGCCGGTGAGTTCGACCAGGATGAGTGGTGGCTGGAATCAAATTTCCTGCCGCATTTTGTAGCGGTGGCCGACTGGATCAAAGAAATGGCACCGCACGGATTCGATTTGATCGTCCCGGACGCGCCGGCAGAAGAACTGCCGGTCGAGTTGCCAAAGGAGCTGTAGAGAAAACTTATGTGTGGCGTAGTCGGGATTGTCAGCAACCAGCCAGTTAACCAGGCGTTGTATGACGCATTGACGGTGCTTCAGCACCGTGGCCAGGATGCGGCGGGCATTGTGACCTGGAGCGAGCAGTACGGCCTCAAGAGTCGCAAAGCGAACGGGCTGGTTCGCGATGTATTTCGCAGCCGCCACATGATGCGCTTGCGCGGTGACGTTGGCATCGGCCACGTGCGCTACCCGACGGCCGGTGGCTCGAAGTCCAGCGAAGCGCAGCCGTTCTACGTGAATTCCCCGTACGGTATTTGCCTGGCTCACAACGGCAACCTGACCAACTATGACGAACTTGCGGCTCTCCTTATTCGCGAAGACCGTCGGCATCTCAGCACCAACTCTGATTCGGAAGTGCTGCTGAACGTCCTGGCGCACGAACTGCAAATGCGCGTCAATGGCAAACCGACCGCTGAAAACATATTTGATTCTATTGAAGCGCTGCACAAACGCTGCAAGGGTGGTTATGCCGTTGTTGCGCTGATCGTCGGCTTTGGCATCGTGGCATTCCGCGATCCGAACGGCATTCGCCCGCTGGTGCTGGGCGCTCGTGATGCCGGTGGTAAAAAAGACTACATGGTCGCCTCGGAAAGTGTTGCGCTCGACGTGCTGCAGTTCGAGCGGCTGCGCGATGTAGCACCCGGCGAGTGTGTATTTATCGAGTTTGACGGCACGCTTCACAGTCGCGCATACTCCGGCGGTGTTCGTCATACGCCGTGCATTTTTGAGTACGTGTACTTTGCGCGCCCTGATTCGATCCTCGATGACCTGTCGGTTTACAAAGCAC
>JBCAZN010000014.1:0-15291 GCA_038533035.1 Pseudomonadota bacterium | reverse complement strand
CCTATTCTGCACAATATGATTGATACTGCAAGGTACCTAATCAAGTATCGATATCTGTCGCAGGATAGCGACATTTTGCGCGGATTTTGGCGCGCACAATCAATCCGTAAAGCAGTTGTGTAACAACAGCTTATGTCAGATTGATAAGTTGTATTCGCGGTCAGATAACAGGACGTTTTCTGAACTGTAAATCCTGTCCATTTTTATTAGCGCGCATACGACCCAAGATAGAGTCGAAGTAGTCCTGTCGAGACACTTCTCCCGGTTCGCCACCACGGTCCAATGCGAGGAATCTCATACTGACTCGAGCTACTTTTACCGACGCCCCAGGTCGTACTGAACGCTGCTTTACAGCCCGCGCCGGCCACCATTTGGCTGTGCCGTTCATTGTAATCGACACCCGGCTTGCCGTTCGGATAAGCAAAAGAATACGCGCGCTTACCCGTGACCTCGGCCAGCCACGCAATGGAGTTTTTTATTTCATTTGCCGCGTCTTCATCTGACATTTCAGCAAGAATGGGATGATTGACAGTATGACCGCCGATATCGAATCCGCGCTTGGACAAGTCTTGAATACGATCAGGCGTCATCATCAAGCGAGGCACGGCGTCGCTTGTATTCGCCGTGTAAAACTCCTGCGCAAGTTGCCATCGTTCGTTCAGCGGTTTGTACTTGATTGCGGAAATGACGTTGTTTACTGCCGCATAGCCTGACGACTGTTCCGAATTTTTCTTCAACTTGGCTCCGGTAAACTTTGGCGTATGACGACTCCGTGCAAATGTTTCGATAACAAGGTCATTCCACATGATGCCGGACTCTATCGCGCCGGTGGCAATATAAAATGTCGCGGGCAAGCCGGCCTCTTCGAGCATCGGCGCTGCTATCTCATGATTGTTAAGATAGCCATCATCAAAAGTTATGCAAGCTGCTCGTGCCGGTAGCGTTCCATCAACAAGCCGCTGGGCAGCATTTGGTACGCTCAGGACGTTAAATAGGCTTTTTATGATGTCCAGATCGTTCTTGAATTCTGTTCGACTCGGCTCGTCCGGGCGCAAAGCGTCCTTTTCTTCCAATACTTGGTGATAACAGAACACCGCCAATCGTCCTCGTCGTCCGGAGGGCGACAACGTTGATCCGAATGTCCTGACTAGCTGGTTCAACATAGTGGGTACTTCTCGCTCAGCGTAAAAGACGATCGTAGAGATCGACGTAGCGCTTTGACACGGCTTCCCAGCGCCGCTCCTGTTCAACCGTCCGTCGGGCTCGACAAACGATTGAATCGAGCAGATTGTCGCCTTGTAGAACACTTGTTACGGCAGCACATAGCGCATCGTCGTTGCCGGCAGCATACAGGAATCCTGTTTCGCCATTAACTATCAGTTCCCGGTGCCCTCCGATATCCGACGCTACAACCGGAATGCGTTGCGCCATCGCCTCGAGCGGTTTCAACGGCGTTACCATTTCGGTCAACCGGTTCGACAGACGTGGATAGACCATCGCATTCGCGAGACCATAATACGTCGGCATTTCGGCCGCAGGAATTCGACCGACGAAAACTACGTGCTCTTCGATACCGAACTCTGCGACTTTCGCTCGAATCGCATCCTGCAACCGCCCGCTTCCTGCGAGCAAAAGCTTGACGTTCGGAACGGACTTGATGATTTTCGGCATGGCACGAACCAGGTCCGCAACCCCTTCCCAATGAAAGAAGCTGCCGAAATACCCGATGGCCTTGAAACCGTCGAGATTGAGCCTTGTCCGCAAGGCCGTCACCATTGCTTCGCTGCGTTCCTCGAAGAAACGCAGCGGCACGGCATTGGGGACGACTGTAATCTTGCCGGTATCGATGCCTCTTCCGATCAGCTCGTGTCGTAACCCGTCGCAAATTACCGTAATAGCAGTTGCCTTGCGGGCCACCAGGGTTTCAAGGTACCTGGATACGCGGTATCGGGTGGAGCCTTCTTCCGTTGCACCCTCGGAAACCGCCGCGTCTTCCCACGATGAACGCATTTCATAGACGAGCGGCACGCCCAACCCTAATGCTGCAAGTCCATTCAGGCAGGGTGAATGCGCGTGCAGAAAATCTGGCTTGTTTTCGCGAAGCCGCGCCTTGATTGCCGCGCGAGTGAGCGAAATCGTTCTAAGCTGGCCGGCAATGCCGCTGGTCGACTTGCCGGCACCGATCGGCGTTCGTGCATACCGCACCCTATCGATATCTGCATGACTTGCTTCCGGGTTTTCGTGCTTTGGTCCGGTTAACGCTTCGACATCGACCCCGCAATCAAGCAACGCCGTTAATATACTGTGACTGCGCGTCGCATAGCCGCTTTGCGTCGGCAAAGAGTGATCCAGTATGTGCAGTACTTTCGGCATAATCGCAACTCTGACGGAATTCCGGTCAGTTATGAGGCGCCGTTAATATGGTATCGAAGAACGCCAATACGTCACGAGCGACGGCGTCCCAATCACCCACTGCAAGACCCGCGGAAATCTGCTGTCGGTCCCACGGTCGCTTGTCCAGCACCTTCCGTAATGCCGCTGCCATCGCTTCGCTGTCATCGACCGGCACAAGATATCCGTTCTCCCCATCCTTGACGAACCAGCCATTGTCGCCGACCGGCGTGGTCACGACCGGCAGGCCACAGGCAAGCGATTCAAGCACTGCGTTGCAGCAACCTTCGCGTTGTGTTCCGAGTGCGAATACATCGGCCGCTTGCAAATAACTGGCAATCTGGCGGGCATCGACTTTACCCAGCAGGTCGACCGATTCGCCGATTCCGGCGGCAGAAATCTGCTCTTTCATTTGTCTCGTATAACTCCGGTCGAATTCTTCGCCGCCAATGATTAATAGCTTCGTTGCTGGGTGGTGCTTTAGAACTTTCGCAAACGCGGCGGCCAGCACGTGATGACGCTTACGGGGAATCAGGTGACCGACCGACACTACGATCGGCGCTGATGGGTCGAGACCGAGTTGCTGGCGTACAGCGCGGGCGTCGGCCGGATAGAACATGTTGCGGTCAATCGCGTTATGAATGACCCGAGTCGTCTCGGGGTTTGCGCCGTGATCAATTGCCAGCCCGCGCAGGAAATGTCCGACGCAAATGCAACCGTCCACATTTTGCAGCAGTCGTCTGATCTGAGCACCAATAATCGGCTTTCGCAAATACTCGGCCTCGAAACCGCGTAGCGTAACAACGCAGGGCACTCCTAGCCGGCGAGCTGTCGCCATCGCGCCTATGCCCTCCGGGTATCCAAAGTGCGCGTCGACAATATCGAGTTGCCCACCTTGCTTCAATTCTGCCAACTGGCGCCGCACTGCACGCCCGAGCCACATGCCATCTAACGATTTTAGAAACTTTGGTACATAAAACATCGGCGCGTGCCGGATGCGCAGCCCTGCCTGATCACGCCCGGCGGTTCGCCCCCATTCCGGCAACGGCGACACGCCTGGAAAATAAGGAATCGGCTGAATCGCCGCCAAATCGCTGTGCTGTGCCATTGCGTTCAAGCGGCGATGCACAAACACACCGGACGATGAATCGTCCGGGTTGGGCAAACTACGGCAGATGCTCGCTATCGAGATACTAGGCATGAAGTACCGAGGTCGCCGACGTTTCCGCCTTCAAGAATCCATCAAACATCAACAATGCCCACAACACGGCGCTGTAGTCGCGCCGGCCCGAACGGTGATCGCGGCCAATTTGACGAAGCGAATCCGGGTTGAATACGCCGCAATCGGCCAGCGTCTCGTTGGTCAACGAACCCATCATGCGGTCCTTGAGCGATCCCCGAAACCACATGTCGAGCGGCACGGCAAAGCCCATCTTTTTGCGGAATAATACTTCTTCCGGCAGCACGGGGCGTAACGCCTCCTTGAGCACTTTCTTGCCGACGCCCTTGTCCAGTTTCATTGATGTCGGTAACCCGGCCGTCCACTCCACGTATTGGTGATCGAGGAACGGGACTCGTACTTCGAGGCTGTGGGCCATGCTGGCGCGGTCAACCTTGGTGAGAATATCGCCCGGTAAATAGGTCTTGAAATCGAGATACTGGACCATGCGCAACGGATCGGAGAACTCTTTGTCGCGAAGGTGATCGGCGAAAACTTCTCTGGAAGTGTAGCCCTGCAACTCGCGCTTGAACGAGTCGGCAAACAACCATTGACGTCCCTCCTCTGGAAAGATCGACACGCCGTGCAGGTACGCGTTTGCGGGACTGCGGGCCAACGCCTGAAAGGTCGTTTTGCCGCGAAATATTCTGGGCGCCCAGTCGAGTTTTGGGTACGTTCGGCCAAGCATCCCGAACACGCTGCTTCTGAATTTTTCCGGAAACATCGCACGCAGCTTTTGTTCCATCGCAAACAGGCTATAGCGTCTATAGCCGATATAGTTCTCGTCGCCGCCGTCGCCGGACAGCGCCACGGTCACATGCTTGCGCGCCAATTCGCAGACACGATAAGTTGGAATAGCCGAGCTATCCGCATACGGCTCGTCGTAGAGACCGACCAACTTTTCGAGCAACCCATAGTCACCCGCCTCCACTTTTTCGGATTTATGATTCGTCTTCTTCGCCTCGGCCACCATGTCGGCGAAACGGGATTCGTCGTAGCGCGCTTCATTAAATCCGATCGAACAGGTCAATATCGAGTCGACGTCCAGTTCACTCATCATCGCAACGACTGCGCTCGAGTCGATACCGCCAGACAGAAATGCGCCGAGCGGTACGTCGGCGACTAAACGGCGATCAACCGATGCCATGAGCTGCGATCGTAAATCGCTGCACGTCGCCTCAAACGATGCAGCCATCTGCGGCGGCCGATCAAGTGGCACATCCCAGTAGCGGACAGGGCAATCCATCGACCCGCCTCTTTGCAACTGCAGGTATGTTCCCGGTTCGAGCTTTTTGACCGCCTTATAAATACTGCGCGGTTCCGGAACATACCCGAACGTGAAGTAGTTTTCGATCGCCGCTGGATCGAAGTCCCGGGATACCAATGGATTCTTTACGACCGCCTTTAACTCGGACGCGAAAGTCAGAAAACCATCATCCTGCAACGAGTAATAGAGAGGTTTGATACCAATACGGTCGCGGGCAACAAACAGCGTTTCCTGGTTTCGGTCCCACAATGCAAACGCGAACATACCATTAAACCGTTGCAGGCAGTCTGCACCCCACTGTTCCCAGGCGTGAACAATCACCTCGGTATCGCAGCGCGTCCGAAACTGATGACCGAGATCCTGCAATTCGGTCACTAACTCCTGAAAGTTGTATATCTCGCCGTTGTAAGTGACGACCACAGTTTCATCTTCGTTGTAGAGCGGCTGCTTGCCACCTTCCAGATCGATGATCGACAGTCGACGGTGGCCGAGACCGACGCCTGGCTCGAAATGAAATCCATCGCCGTCCGGGCCGCGATGTTGCAGCGTGCCGTTCATGTCGCTGACAAGGCGTTGATTTATCGGCCTTTTTTCGCGAAGGTCAACAATCCCGGTGATACCGCACATACTAACTACTCCGCTGGCAATAGGCGCTGTCATAAAGCGCCCGATAATTATCGACCATGGTTTGAATTGAATACTGCGACACTGCGCGTTCTCTTGACTCCGCACCATGCTGCCGTCGCCGTTTTGTATCAATTAGATACTCAGCAATCGCGGCTGCCAGCGCCGCGCGGTCGCCGGGCGGCACCAGCGCGCCAGTCTCGCCGTTGACGATGAGTTCCCGGTTGCCGCCGGTGTCACTTGCAATCACCGGGAGCCCCGTGGCCATGGCTTCAAGCACGGTATTCGATATGCCTTCGCGTAGTGATCCCAGCACAAAAATGTCCATGCGGCGCAGTGCATCGGCAACATCATCACGGCTACCAGGCAGCGAAACAAATTCGGACAGACCAGCAGCCTCGAGTCGCGCGACTGCTTTTGCATGCAGCTCGCCATCCCCCAGCATGACCAAACGACATGTCATTCCCTGGCACACGTCGCGGTCTTGTAACTGTATGAATGCCTCAACAAGATTCATCGGGTCCTTGATTGCAGAGAACCGCGTAACGCTGCCAATGACAATTGCGTCGTCGGCGGAGTTTGTGCCGTCACTCGCTGTCGGCGCAAAACGTTTTACATCCACGCCATTGCAAATTTGCTGAACTTTTCCTGGCGGAATTTGCACGACGGAAACCAGCCACTGCTTCAGGTCGTCAGACACCGTCACGATGCGTTGCACAAAGCAATGCAAAATCCGGCGTATCAATCGATACTTCGGATTGGTGCCATCGGGATCGAAAACGTCCCAACCATGTTCGCCGTGTATGCGCACCGGTACGCGAGCAAGAAAAGCAACCAAGGCGCAGTCCATCGTGCCCATGTTTCGTGTATGGACGATGTCCGGCCGCAGTTTGCGTAGCAGCTTGAACAATCTGAAGTACGAGCCGAAATCTTTGCCTGGCTTCTTTCCAAGACTGTGCACGTCGACACCGTCTGGCAGTCTTGCTGCAAATTCGGTCGCTTGCGTCAACGCGATAACCGAATGCCGCATCGATTCTTCCTGCAAGCCCGTGATGACATTGACGACGCCGTTCTCGAGGCCGCCATAGTCGAATCGAAATACAATGTGCGTGACATGCATGGTTACTCGGCTCGCGGACGCATTGAGCCGCCATCAGCAGCTATGTCAGTCACGGCTACTGAAAGGCGTTTGCGTGCCTCGTTGCCATCGTCCGCGCTATTTACCGCGGTCGAAACTACTACCACACTGCCACCCGAGGGACGGCCGAGAATCATCATAAGTAATTGATTTTTCTTCGTTTCTAATGTGGCGGTCGATGTTTTACCAGCAACATCGTACCAGTACCAAACGAGCGCGCCACCGTGCGGGCGGCGGACCCGAACTTCGGCGACACCCAAATCACGACCGTCACCAAGTTGCACTTGCCGCTCTGTATAGTCATTCATGGTCACCCAGTCGGTCGGAACCGGGTAATTGGCCGAGTTGATCAACTCGCTGCCCTGCTGCGCGCCGGCGTACGACGCAATGAACACGTCAACAGCACCACTCACGCATTTTAACTGCGCCGATGATTCTGCAAATGGATTTTCGAAGTGTGGACGCCAGGACTGACTCCACGGACCAAGCGGCCTGCAATTCTGTAGCGACTCAAGATCCGCCACTGCGTCTGCCGGACCGAGTGCATTCCGCTCCACCATTGCCGCAAATCGCGGCGTCGCAACGACAATTGACAGTGCCGCGAACGCGACGGCGCCGTACACCAGACTCAGCTTGTCGCGTCTCATTGCAGCCGCCGATTCGTTCGCGCTTCTCGAACCTGTCATTCGTTGGCTGCCAATCAGCGCAACAGTCAACACGAGCATGGCACCAACCGCGGCTAGTGCGGCGCCGAATTCGCCAAAGTCGGCGACCAGCGGCATGATGGTCAGTGCCAACATCAACACACCCAGCGCAAGAATTATCGGCCGTGCACGCAACGCCGGCGCCTGGCTCTCTGGTTCTTCCTGGGCGGCCGGCAGGTCATCAGCATACTTTGCACCGATCCACATGAGCAGCATGATAACGACGCCAAACATGATCCAGCCGAAATACACATGATCACGCCCGGCGAAATAGCGCATATCGGTCGCTGATGCGACCGCCATAACGACGTAGGCCCGAACACCGTTCGTAATTACGAGCGTCACAGCCGTTACGGCGAGGAAAATTAATCGCTTTTGCGAGCTATCGTACATCTTGTATCCAAACAACAACGCGATCATGCTGCCCGCCAGTAGATAGCGTAGCCCACTACAAACATCGGCAACCACGAAATCCCCACCCGGCAGACTCATATACTGTCCGTCGCGGAAAAAGGGTACGCCGCTGACGGTCAGTAGAAACGCGGACAGGTCGGCCGTGACTATCATCAAATGAGGAACAATTGCATCGCCAATCGGCGTAGCCATAACAACAAAAAAAAGCGGAAACGCCATCTTTCCTGCCACGTCCGCGCCGAGCAACGTGACGGCCACTGCCGGTATCATCGCCAGTGCGGCGAGGTGCTCGAGCGCCTGTACGCCGGCCAGGCGCGCAACGAGCCACATCGCAGCCAAAACAACGACCAGCGTCAAGCCACGCAAGTCCGACGATAAACGCCCCTCGGCGAGCTCCTCCCGCAATTGCCAAATGAGAAACAGTGCAATTGGGAAAACCACCAAGCCGTGTCGGTGGTCAGTCGTTTGCCAAAGCGCCCACATGGATTGAAAACTGGTACCGAACACCGAAACGACGAATGCCGCAATAGCGACGGTCAGTATCAATCGCATAAATCCGGAGTGATTTAACGAAATCGCAGACATAGCGGAATCAGGCGGCCACGCTCTGCTCAACTAACTCGGCAGAGACGTCCTCGTGGGATTGTCCATCAAGAAACAATCGGGACCAGATTTCCAGGTTCATCATAACCAGAATCAGGTCCGTATAGTCTTCCTTGCCCCGATCATGATCTGCGCATATCCGCCGCACGGTCTCCGGATCCAGCAGGCCACGGTTGCTCAGCGTTTCCGACCCCAACAGCACACTGCGTAAAGGCATCAGTTCGCGTTTAAACCAGGAACCGACCGGCGCCCCAAAACCGCGTTTACGCCGATTGATGATCGAGTCGGGCAGAACACCGATCAGCGCATCTTTCAAGAGTCCTTTCAGGCGGCCGTCCGGCAGTTTGTACCGCGCCGGAATCGTAGCAGCCAGTTCAACGAGGCGATGGTCCAGGAACGGCACACGGCACTCGAGGCTGACCGCCATGCTCATTTTGTCCGTCAGTAACAACAAGTTTTCGGCAAGCTGCGTTTGCCAGTCGATGCGAAATATTCGCAACAACTCGTCCTCGGATACTTCATTCCGCGCCGCCGAGGTGAAGCCGCTGCGACTTGCCGTGTCCGATTGCCCCAACAGCGTGTCGACCACCTCGTCGTCGGCGATGGCCAGAAAAAACCGGTACCGTTCGCGCCAATCCATCTCACCAGCCTTGATGAACCGTTTCGCATAACGTGCGAGATCCATTGCTCGATTCTGACGGCCACTCGGTAGCAGGCGTGCCAGATGCCCCAATACATTGGTACGCATCCACGCAGGAATGTTCTTATACCGCCGATGATAGTGATCGCCGAGATAACGGTTATAGCCGGCAAACAGTTCGTCACCGCCGACTCCAGACAAGATGACTTTCACGGACTCGGCGGCCAATTCTGAGACTAGAAAAGTCGTCATGATGGCGCTGTCCGAGATGGGCTCCTCGAGATGCCAGATCAGCTTCGGCAACAGGCTGACCACATCAGGTTGAACTTCGATTTCGTGATGTTGCGTGCCAATGTCATCCGCGACAGTCCGGGCATAGGCGAGCTCGTTGTAATACTCCGCAACCTGACCGCCACGATACCCGATACTGTAGGTCGACAATTCCTGGTCCGTCGAATCGACCATCATCGTCGCGATGGCGCTGGAATCGATACCACCGCTGAGAAAAGCGCCAACTGGCACGTCGCTGACCATATGGTCCTGCACGGAACGTCTAAGCTCTTCGCGTACACGCTCCTGCCACTGGTCTTGACTTAGTGACTCGTCGACATCGGTCGGCGGCGCCCAATAATGTCGAATGTCGAAACGATTATCCTGCCAGACCATAACTGATGCTGGCGGCAACTTGCGAACGTCAGCGAAGATAGTCTTCGGGGCAACCGCATAACCCAATGCCGTGTATTCGGCGAGCGCATCGGTATCGGCAGCGATCGAAAAACCGGGCAGCGTCGTCAACGATTTGATCTCCGACGCAAAGGCGACTGTCGCACCGTCGGCCCAGTAGTAGACCGGTTTCATACCAACGCGATCGCGCGCCAGAATCAGTTTGCGCTGCTTGACGTCCCACAATGCGACGGCAAACATGCCCTCGATATGTGCCAGAAAATCCTCGCCATAATCTTCGTAGAGATGTACAAGGACTTCTGTGTCACTGTTGGTTTCGAAACGGTGACCGCGGTCGATCAGCATCGTCCTGAGTTGGCAATAGTTGTAAATCTCACCGTTGTTGACCACCCAGACCGTTTTGTCTTCATTGTGGATCGGCTGATGTCCGCCTGCCAGATCGATTATGGACAAACGCCGCATACCCAGAATAGCGTTTTGGTCTGCAACAATGCCGTGATCGTCAGGACCGCGATGCACGATAGCATCGGCCATTCGCCCGACATCCTCGGCGTTGTATCGTCGCCGATTGTCAGCCTGCACAATTCCAACAATTCCGCACATCAGCAGACGACCATCAAGGTAAGTTTCGCACGATGCGCGGACCGAGCGAGTTGGCGACCGCCAAAGGTAACCGCTGCCACATCTTTGTCGCCAGCCGAAACCTGGCGTTTTGCGGGTTCAGTGCCGGCAACTTGTCCCCCGGGCGCAGGCAGTAGTGCCAATGCAACGATGCGGGTTCCGCACCCCATTGTTTCTTGAATCGATACGTGCCGGCATCGGCGGTCGAACGCCCAAAATCGAAAACTCGGTAGCCACTGTCAATTGCGTATTGCAAGACAGTCCAGTACAACAGCATGTTTACAGACACTTTGTTGTATTCACGTAACGACGAAGCCGAAGGAATTTCCAGCCGATCGCGAAATCCGTAGGTGACTCCGGCCGCCGCCGCCTGCCCGTCGATTCGCACGACAAACAATCGGGTCTGCTCCGGGAACGACTCACACATCTGCCGAAACAAATCCTTCGGGAAGACCGGCGTGCCGAGATCCCGCATGTTTCGTGAAAAGACTGCATAGAAGTCGTCCAGTAGTTCCAATCCACCCTGCTCACATATAGCGCCTGCCTTTGTCGGTCGTCGTATTTGGGCGCGCAGCTTCGACGAAAATCCCTTCCAGAGCTCATCACTCGACTCGGGCAGGCGGAGGCGCATAGCCACCTTGTCGTCCCTGTATGGCAATTCAAGTTTTACATCCGCGCTGTGTCGCATTTCGACGTGGCTGGCACCCAGCTCCTCTGCTGTGCGCCAGGCGGCAGCAACGAGTTCCTGCAAGACTGCCGCGTCTTGCGCCAGCGCGCCGCAGTAGTTGAAGCACGGTACCGATACCAAAAAATTGCCAAACAAGCGGCTGCGAAGCTGAACCAACGGCAGGATGCCGACAACATCACCGCCCTCGTTTCGCGCTGTCAAATATATGCAGTTGTGGCCGAATACCCGTTCGAAAACGCTTCGCCACTCATAAGGGTGGTAAGGCTCCGCCGCGTCAGACGCAGCCACGAAACCATCCCACAATTTTCGTTCAGCCTCGTTGATCGGTGTAACAGAAATCAAGACTGCTGCCCGGGCAGGTAAATCTTATCCATGCGTCCCCATCGGTAGCTGCACAACAAATCCGACAACCGTGCTTCGAATCGATCCAGATTCAGGTAGTGCCGAAAACGCGACTTGAGCGAAACATTGTTCATGCGCGGCTGAGCCGGGTCCAATTCCCAAGGATGGAAATAGAATACGTAGGGGTGCGATTCTTGTTCTTGTTGTCGATCAATGAAGCGCTTGGACAAAGCCAGCGGAAAGAGCCGAAAATATCCACCCCCGCTTACAGGAATATTCCGCCCGAGGACCCTTGCCGTACTTGGGGGGATTTCTAGAAGGTTTCCGACAACATGCGGATCGCGTTGACTATCGGGCTTGCCATAGTGATCGTGGGAAACAGGATACACGCTCGAACTGTACTCGTAGCCAAGCTCGGCCAGCACATCGTGAGCCCATGGCGTACGGTCATCAATCGACCAGCTCGCCGCCCGGTAGCCGCGCACGGCGGCACCGCCCACGTCTTCCAGGAGTTTTCGGGCGTTTCCAGCGTCTTGTCGAAATTCTTCGGCGGTCTGCGACCAGACCCGAAAATGCGCCATGCCGTGACTCGCAAGTTCGTGACCCTCGTCAACTATGCGCCGGACGACTTCAGGATGATGTTCGGCAACCCATCCCAGAGTAAAAAATGTCGCTTTGACGTCATGATCGGAAAAAAGCTGCAGCGCAACATCCATATTGCGCGGAATCCGGCATTCGACGTCTTGCCATTGATTTCGAGGCACAATGCCATCGAACGCGGAAACCTGAAAATAGTCTTCCACATCGCAGGTCATCGCATGAATAGGCGGCGACGTCATCTCACGACTTCTATGATTGCTAGTTTGTGACAGTAAATAGAAGCGACACAACGTTGGCCACGTAATTCTGGTTATTTACAGCAAGTCCGAGTGGCTCGGCCTCATTGTAGCTATAGGCCAGAGCGACCGAACTGCGGGCACCCAATTGATATTCGACGCTGAAGCCTGCAGTAGATAGCTCTGATTTGTTTGCGCTATCAATCTCTCGACGCACGATTGAGCCATTCGCGCCGAATGTGGTTCTCGCACCGGCGCGCCATGTGAAATTCAATTTGGCGCCGCGTTGCGACTGATCATCTAACGGTAGTCCGGTCGGAGTAATACGATCCGATCGATCCTCGTCGAAAACGGTCAACGCCAATCCAGTTCTTCGAAAATTAAGATTCAGCCCCCATTGCAGCCTGCTTGACAAGAAGCGTTGCGCGCTTCCCGGTTGATTGACGAAATCCGTGATGCCATCGATGTCAAAAATACTTCGGTTGCGCGCCAAACCAAGCCCAGGAGTCGTTGGCGTTTCGGTGTATGTAAATGTTGTGTTGCCGCGTCGGAACGTATAAGCAATATTGCCACGCCACGACGTACCGAAAGTTCGCTCACCAGCGGCCAATTCAAAGTTGAGGTTTTCGCCCGCATTGTGAGCAACCCCAACTTCCCAAAATGTATCTTCGAGAGCCGGATCGAATGGCTGCAAAATATCGCTTTCTTTACCTCCGCTGGCAAACAGCCGAGTTTTCGCATTTGTCCAGAATCCGAGTTCCGCGCCAACCGTTTGGTATTCCCATGGCGCGGATATCTCAAACTCCGAGCGGCGCCAATTGTAACGAAGTGCCCACGTCAACCCTTGCCCGGCCCGATAATTGTTCAGCTCCAAAATACCCAAGTGATTGGTATCTTCTTGAATGAGGCTATCGGCATAGCTTCTTTCGGTAATTCGATAGTCCGCAATCAACGATGTTGACCTGCCAAGCGGCTTGTTGAGACGAGGGTTGGCATAAATTTCGTTGCGATCGGCCAGATTACTACCAAGCTGGAGTCGGCCTGCTGGAATAGCTTGGGTTGGATTGCTTAGTACCTGACTGCGCCGAGCGCCGACTTCCAGATTCAACGCATTCTGCCAGAACTTCCCCGTCAGACTGCCTACTCCAGTATGGTAATTCGTAGTCCGTTTGAGATCCGCAAATCGAAACCAGTAGAGACGATAATTTAAGTTGGCATCGAAATTAGGTGTTATGTGGGATACCGTAAGATACGGCGAGACTCGCCATACGATGTCGTCAATCTCATTCGGCGATATTGTCAGGAAGGTATTGTCCGTGTATGACGCACCCGCGGTGACGCCCATCTCTACTTCCGCGGCGGAGGTTACAATCGAAATCGAGCACAATATTGACGAGAAGATTCCGTCACGTAGGGTGCTCGCCAATGTTCGTCTATTCTTCGTCATTGAATCCGTAGCTACCATATCCACCGCCATAGTATCCACCTGCTTGCGAGTACAAACTCTTGTTAAGTATTATATTTATCGCCTTATCCAGATCCAGAAGCTCGAGGGCTTCCTGAATTTCCGAATTTGTCGTTTTTCCGCTCTCTACAACGAGCGCAATCTGACCGGCTTGCCGCGCAACCACCTGCGCTTCGCTGGTAATGATCAACGGAGGCGAGTCCATCACTACCAGACGGTCCTGATAACGGGTCGCAAGTTCATCCATAACCGCCTCCATCCGCTCACTCGCCAGCAATTCTGTCGACTGCGAGTGTTTCTGTCCTGCGGGCAATACCAGAATGTCGTTTAGATCTGTCCGAATCAAAACATCGCTTACAGCTATCGATTCGTCTTCAAGAAGATCGATCAAACCTGGTCTATCCTGAAGACCGAACGACGCGCTGATATGCGGCTTGGCAACATCGGCATCTACCAGCAGCACATTCAACTCTCGTTCCAGCGATATACTCGCTGCCAGGTTAACTGAGCAAAAAGTCTTGCCCGCACCCGGCAACGGACTGGCCACCATGATCAAATTCATATGATCTGAAGCATCGGCAGAAGCCCGCAACGCATTGTCTATGAGAGGACGCTTAATACGTCGAAATTCATCCGCAACCGGAATAGCTTGATCCAGTGGTGCAAGCAAACCGCGGCGGATTAACTGGGTTTCATCGAGATGATATTTCGCCGTCGAGATTTCGACCTTTTTCTTCTTCGCGACCGGTATTGCGGTCTTCGCGATTCGCCTCGCCGGCTTCGTCTCTCGGACTTCCGATCCGGTGCCGGAATCCGGACGCTGTACCTGCAACTTGCGCAATGCGTCCTGAATCTTGCTCACAGAACCGCGCCTGCAAAAAGATTGTTAGCCGTTCTAGAGATGGGTGACTCAAACACTATTACAGCTGCGGCCACGACTAGAAACGCAGCATTTACGCTATACCAATAGAACGTGTTTCGTCGTCGCTTCGCCGCTTCGCTTGCTGACATTATCATGCTCACGCTTCCAAGCACCGGCAGTCCGGCTACTCGTGATAAGTCGCGACGATTGAAATAGACCGGTTTCAGCTGATTTAGAGCAAACGCGACCGCTGCGCCGACACCTAGGGCGAAGACCGCAACTGCCATAAGAAACAACGGGCGGTTCGGTGCGACCGGGTTCGCTTCCGCAAATGGCGGCTCCATAATATTGAACTGAACGTTGTCTGTTACAGGATCCAGGCGCTTTTTCGACTGCAATGTCTCCCAGCGCCGAAGCAATTCCTGATGTCTTGCGGTGATGACATTGTAGTCGCGATTCAGTTTCTTAAGATCCGTCTCCACACGTGAAATTTTATCTACGTCTGTGCGCAGGCGGGCAACAACAGAACGCCGCGTGGTGAGTTCGTCTGATAGTGCCGCCAGCTCGACATTCGCGTCGCTAAGCTGTAATCGCAGGCTCTGGTAGACTGGATTTGCATCGATTGACTGCGTTTCCGGGTTGGTTATCGAAACAATTCCGCCCGATGCAGCCAACTCATCGGAACACTCACCTTCAAGTGCCAAAATAGTGTCCTTCAACATTACGATTCGCGGATGCTTATCCGTAAAGTCGACCTGAAGATCGGATAGCTGGGCTTGCAATTGCGCAATAC
>JBCAZN010000013.1:0-15496 GCA_038533035.1 Pseudomonadota bacterium | reverse complement strand
AGCTGCCGAGGCCCCAATTAAGGTATCAACTACCCTGATTAATTAGAGTAGTTGATACCTTAATCAGGCGGTGAGGCCTGCGGCGTGGCCAGAGGCCCAGGCCCACTGGAAGTTGTAGCCGCCCAGGTGCCCCGTGACATCCAGCACTTCGCCGATGAAATACAGGCCCGGCTGGCGTTTGCTTTGCATCGTCTGTGAGGAGATTTCGTCGGTGTTGACGCCGCCCAGCGTGACTTCGGCCGTACGATAACCCTCAGTTGCCGCCGGTTTCAGGGTCCAGTTGTCGAGCGCGCCGGCGATGTCGGCGAGCCGCCGGTCGGTCAGGTCGCCAAGCGGCATCTCGGCATCCGCCTGCCAAAGGAGTCCTTGTAGCTCCTGTACCAATGCTCGAGGCAGGCGATCAGACAACACGGTGCGCAACAACGCACGGGAGTGTGATTGCTTGGCAGCAAGCAGCAACTGCTCGGCGTCTTCGCCAGGAAGCAGGTTGATGTGCAGGTCATCGCCTGGCTGCCAGTAGCTCGACGCCTGCAATGTCGCCGGTCCGCTCAGCCCGCGATGCGTAAACAGTATGTCCTCGCGAAACGCTGTGCCGTCGGCAGTCACGACGGCGTTGCAGCTGACACCACTGAGTCGGTCGAAGGCATCGTGAATGGCGCCCGTGAAGGTGAAAGGAACCAGGCCGGCGCGCGTCTCAAGCACATCGTGACCGAACTGTCGCGCTAACCGATAGCCGAAATCTGATGCGCCCATCTTTGGAATACTCAGTCCGCCACTGGCAATGACGAGCGACTCGGTACGAAACGAGCCTTGTGTGCAGCGCACTGTGAAACCTGGCTCAACCTGGGTTTCTTCACAATGCGTGTGTATGACCACGCCAGCCGTTTCGCACTCGTCGAGCAACATGGCCACGATGTCTTTGGACGAGCGATCGCAGAACAGCTGACCGAGTGCCTTCTCGTGATACGGAATGTCGTGTTTCTCGACGAGCGCGATGAAGTCCCACGGTGTGTAGCGACTGAGAGCGGACTTGCAGAAGTGCGGGTTGGCGGACAGGAAGTTGGCCGGCGTCGTGTGCAGGTTTGTAAAGTTACAGCGCCCGCCACCCGACATCAGGATCTTCTTGCCGATCTTGTTGGAGCCTTCAAGCACAACAACCTGTCGCCCGCGTTGGGCAGCCGTGATTCCGCACAGGAGTCCGGCGGCACCGCCACCAATGATCAAAACGTCGGCATCTTGCATGCCGGCAGGATACAGACGGGGTCAGGCGCTGGCGAGGCCGTTTGCGGCGCGCTCCTTGATAAGGCGCATTCTGTCGACCAGCGACAGTTTCGATTTTTCCTCGGCGAAGATAATTTTCGTCGTTGTATCGCCGCTACGTTGCAGTGAATGGATGAACTGATGCAGGTGATCCATATCTATGGCGATGACATCGAGGCACAACGTGCCGTCTCCGGCGATAACCGACACGGCGAGCACTTCGGGCTCATGTACCAGTTTCTCGCGCAACGATTCGGCGACCTGGCTGGGAACCGCAATTTCGACAGCCGCGCGTACGCCAAACCCGATTGATTCATAGTTGAGTACTTCGGCGGCGTCATTAAGGATGCGGTCGCGTTTGAGCGCGGCGATGCGGCGCGAAACGGCCGTTCTGGATAGATGAACCATTGACGCGAGCTCGACCGTTGTCAAACGGGTGTTATTTGCGAGTGCAGACAAAATCGCAACGTCGTATCTATCGAGCTCTGTTCGTCTCTTCGTGGTGCTCACAGTTCTCCCCCTGCTCATTCGCAGACTGCTATATGTTGTGACCGTTTCGTTCCGGCCAAGTTTCGCGATTTCCTCGTATTAAAAATTCCGCACGTTATGTTCACGTTTCATTTTTTCAACGCACGATTTGTAACAACGCTTTTTGCTTCCCATGAGTCTTAGATAGTGAGTTGCATAGAAACGGTTGCAAGACGGTTAGAACGGCTTGTTCTAAGTAAGCATTTTGTTGGTAGGCGCACACGAATACTTTCGGGGGTAACTAAAAATGCAGGGAGAACTAAGGCAAGTTGCGGATCTGGCGTTATTCGCAAAGATTGTCCAGACGGGTGGCATTTCACGATGTGCAGCAGACCTCGGTATGGAGCGCACGACAATCAGTCGTCGCCTGGGTGCTCTCGAGCGAGCGCTCGGCGTCAAGTTGCTCGAACGCACACCCAAGCACATCGCCGTGACCGACGCAGGTCGGCGCTGCCTCGAGCAGTGCGAACTGTTACTCGAGTCGGCACAAAACGCGACGTCGCTGGCGACGATCGGGTCAATTGTCGCCGATACGGTACCGATCGTTGTCGGTGCACCTCCTGATCTGCTTGATCGCTATCTCGAGTCCTGGTTCGCAGAGTTTGAAAGCGACCATCGCGGTCTCGAGATTGAGCGGCGTCCTGTTACCGTCTGGACCGAAGAGGCGATTGAGTCTGTGGATATCGGCGTAACGCTTGCGCCAGGACCGAGCAATGCCGGATGGACTAATGTTGTTGGCCAGGTCAGGCAATCGATATTCGCGAGCAAAGACTACGTCGCCAAGCGCGGCATGGTCGCAACGCCTTATGAGCTCGAATCGCATGACTGCATCGTTGAGGCGAACGACAGCCGACAGCGCGCCTGGCGCTTCGAGCGCAACAATGACGTAACGACTGTTTCGGTGAAAGCAAAGCACGTTGTCTCGAGCCTGCTCGAGGCACGTGAGGCAACGTTGGCCGGCTTGGGAATCTGCCGTTTGCCGCAGTACCTGTGCGAGAGCTATCTGCGCAGCGGTCGTCTCGTCGACCTGATGCCGAATACGGATTCGGCGGGCAGGGACGTTATCGTGATCAGCCCGCGGCAGCGGCAGCGCAAAACGGGCACGACGGCGTTACGCATGCACATAGAATCGGCGTTCGACCAAAAGATATTCTAACGTCTCGAGAGAGACTCACTCGACCAGGCGTTTGACCCGAATGCTGCGGTTACCGGTCTCTTTCGAGAGCTTGAACGAACCGAAGCTTTTAGCTCGGATGATCACCGTGTCGCCAACCTTGAGGCGCAGCTTCGTAGAGTCGATTTGCCGCCACACCTGCCCATTATCGAGCGTTATCGTCAGCTTGTTCGTTGCACTCTTCGAGATGGCCGCAACAGCAACGGATTCCTGCTTGATCTGCTCAACCGTCAGGAAGTTCTTGTCTACATAACCGTCGAAACACGCGAGACGTTCCCCGGCGTCGTTAATCTGTCGGCATTTCATCAACTCGTCGTTGTCAGCGAATGCCGGTGACGAGAAGACAAGGAGTATGAGTAGTTTCCAGTAGTTCATGGCGACCCTAAAAAAAAGACCCCCAGGGTTTCCCCTGGAGGTCTTGATTATACACCCGATACCGATTTAGAACTCGATCGATGCTCGTGCGTAGATGTAGCGGCCTTGCGTGTCGTAGCTGAACTGGAGCGTGTTCATGTCATCGTAAGCGGTGACATAAGGCGGCTCTTCGTCAAGCAGGTTACGAACACCAACCGTGAAGGTCATGTCGTTGTAGTTGTAGTAGCCCTGAACGTCCCAGTAGGTAATCGCATCAGCAACGTTTGACAGGTTTGCAGGTGCTGCATCGATGTCATCCGTCTCGCTCATGTAGCGGGCCGTCAGGTTGCCACCCCAGTCGTCACGCGTCAGCGTAACGCCAGCGTTGATCTGCCACTCGGCAAACGTTGCCGGGTTACCGAACGCCGGGTCGCCGCCGAAGAAGCCTGAAAGCTGGATCAACTCACCGCCGGTAAACGGCAGGTAGTCGTACTCGTCGAGGAACGTGCCGTACAGGCTCAGATCAACCAGGCCAGCGCGCGTTTCCATGCCGTAGTCGAACGCGAAGTCGATACCGCTCGTCTGATAGGTAGCGAGGTTTGCGTTTGTCTGTAGCACGCCCGAGATCTGCAGGTTTGAGTTGCGACGTGACGGTGCAGCCGGCGAAGGTGTTTCATCAACACCCGGGAATGCCGGTCCAACGATCAGTGCGCAAAGCGGATCCGAGAAGTTGGCACTGGCGTAGCAGGCCGAGATGACCTCTGACGTCGGTGCCGTGCCTACGGCGTCGGTGATTTCAATATCGAAGTAGTCGATAGAAACCGTCAGTCCCTCAGCGAAGCTCGGTGTCACTACAACGCCAAACGTCAGAGACTCGGACGTCTCCGGCGTCAGCATCGGGTTACCGCCCTGCAGCGTCGTTGCCTGGAACGTAGCGAGGTTGAAGTTCGGCGCCAGTCCGTCAGCCTGGCAGTTTGCAACCGTGTTGGCGTCCGTACCCGACGTGCCGTAGTTGCGGCAAGGATCGGTGTAGGACTCAGCCGACTGCTGCTGGCCAAGGAACAACTCGCTGATGTTCGGCGCACGGAAGCCCTCCGAGAACGTGCCGCGAATACGAATATCGTTGATCGGGGCCCATTCCACTGCGACCTTGTAGACCGTATCCGAGTCGTTCAGGAAGTCGACATCCGTCCAGCGGGCTGAAGCTTCAAGCGTCAGCAGTTCCGCCATCGGTGCACCCGAGAGAAGCGGCAATGCAACTTCACCGTAAACTTCGTCTACCGTGTACTTACCACCCGTCACGTTGCCCGGCGTAAACGCAATGGCACCGATTGCTGCACCACCGTCAGGATTTGACGAGGCGCTTTCACGACGGTTTTCGTAGCCGAAGGCCCAGCCAATTTCGCCGCCCGGCAGCTCAACACCACCGAAATCACCGGTGAAGTTCAGCTGGAAGACGTTCAGCGTGGACTCTTCCTTGGTGTTAACCCCAACGAAGCCGTAGGCAACCTGTGCTGCCGTCATGCTGTCGCTAATGAACGGGTTGTAGACACCCGGGCAACCATTGGTTGCTGCAGCACAAAGCGTCGGGTCCATCATCGCTTCGATGTTCGGGCGATTCGGACGACCTTCGTCGCGCTGGCTGTCTTCCCACTTGGCGAGCGTGTAGTTCAGGTCCCAGGTCCAGCCATTTTCAAACTGACCGTCAAGACCGGTACCAATTCGCCATGCGTTGACGTCCTGCGTGAAGCGACGACCACCGGATTCCGTCAGGCGACGCGATGTCGCGACGTCCTGCGGAGCAGTACACAGCGGATTGCTTGCGCAGAGTGCGTCGCCGAACGGGTTGTCCGGATGCTCCTGCGAAGTAATCCAGCCGCCGAACGTGCCGACCGGTGCGAGCAACTGATCTGACTCACGATTCGAGAAGTTCATCTCCAGGTTGGCGTTTACGGCGCCGAGGAACGGTGCTTCGAACAGCTCGTAGTTCGCTGCAGCATAGGCGCTGAAGACATCCTGAGGTGTCGTCAGGTAGCTGAGTGCCGCGAAGTTGAACGCGTCGCTGGCGGCGTTGAACGGACGAACCGTCGTGCCATCTGCGTCGAGAACGTGTCCGCCAATGGCAGAGTCGGGTCCAAGCGGTGTGAACTGCGCCGGCGTTGTTGTCGGGCTGCCACCACAGATCAGCTGGGTACCGTCATCAAAGAACGGGCAGGCCGAGAACGCGCGGTCACCCTGGCGAATCTCTTCGCGCTTGTTGACCTGTACGCCGAGTACAAAGTTGCCGCGATCAAAGGTTGTGCCGAAAACCGCCGAACCGTTGATCATCTCGCCATCACTTTCGTCGGTAATGTCATAGCCGAACTGGACATCGACACCTTCGTAGTTCTTCTTGGTGATGATATTTACAACACCTGCGATTGCGTCAGAACCGTAAACGGTCGACGCGCCATCACGCAGAACTTCAACACGCTCGACGATTGCGGTCGGGATCATGTTGAGGTCAACGAAGCCGTTAACCGAAGCAGAAGCAAAGCGCTTGCCGTTAACGAGTGCCAGGGTACGGTTCGGACCCAGTCCGCGCAGTGAAACTGACGCGATGCCCGGGTTACCGTTGTTTACGCCGGCGCCGAAGTCACCGCCGTTGACTGCCGGCATGTCCTGGATGAAGTTTTCCAGTGTGAGATTACCCGACACGGCCAGGTCTTCTTCCGTCAATACCGTGATTGGGCTGATACTGTCCGCGTCACTGCGTCGTATACGCGAACCCGTAACAACGACTTCCTCAAGCGCCGATGCGCCGTCCGTCGTTGATTGCGCGAACGCACCGGCTGGCATGACCAGCGCAGCGCCGAGCGCAACTATCCAGGGTCGGCTGGATAACCGTTTTGCTATGCTCATCTATAGCTCCCCACTAATGGTGGTTAATGAAAGGGTCACGTCAATAATCGCGACCAGTGGGAGGATTCGAGCAGTTCGAAAAAGTGTTGTGAATATGACCCAACAGAACACTCGGTGAGAAAGTGCAACGGCGTTTTTTAGTCGTTGCAGTAATGCTTCTATTGAGATCTGGAAAGTGCAGAGCCGGCGAATTTTCTGGAAAACTGCGTCCAGCAATTCAGATAGTGATTAAAAGAAGCTCGAAAGAATGGCCGCAAAATTGCAACGGCATTTTGTGATCGTTGTGCCGAACCAGCCAGTTGCATAGCGGCAACAACAATTTGCGCAGGCGTGCTGCTGTTGCCGCGGTCACCTCACACGGCGTATGCTGCGGCGACTATGTTGAAAAAAGTCGCCACGGCAGCGGTCGCGTTCGTCGCCCTCGAACACATCTATATCCTCATTCTGGAAATGGTCCTGTGGACCAAGCCGAGCGGGCTGAAGGCATTTGGCATGACGCAGGAGTTTGCCGAGCAAACGGCTGTGCTCGCCGCCAACCAGGGGCTCTACAACGGCTTTCTTGCCGCGGGATTGATCTGGGCAATATCCAAAAGGGACGCCGGGTTTGATCTGCGCGTGTTTTTTCTTGGCTGCGTCATCGTTGCGGGCATTTTTGGTGCAGCAACGGCGAAGATGTCTATTCTCTATATACAGGCGGTGCCGGCGGTGATTGCTTTGGGTTTGACGTTGCTTGCAAATCGGCAAACTGCGGACTAACTGATTTCTCGAGAATCGCGCCGGTTTCGATACTGGCTCGGCTAGCACTATTGCCGTTTTATTGTTCGCATGACGCGAACGTCCCCGGAAAATCTGTTTCGACTCGCCGCCATCGAAGCGTTGAGTGAGCAATCACTCGGCCGCACGATTAGCCGGGTCCCGCGCGTTTGGTCATGGCTGACCCTGTCGTTGGTTCTCGTCTTCGTCGCAGCAGCGTTGCTTGCACCACGAATTGAATGGCACCGTACAGAGGGCGTACGAGGCTGGCTCGTCCCCGACGCAGGCATTGTGCACGTTGCGAGTCCAAGCGCCGGTATTGTTATCGAGCATTCGACAGGTATCGGACAGCAGGTCGAGGCGGGCGAAGTCCTCGCCAGGCTGACCAGCGAGCTGCGCGATTCAGACGGTAAGTCAATACAAGGAAAAGACCGCCAACTCGTCGAAGCGGCACTCAAAGAAATTTCTGAGCGGCAGCGCCTGCTCGCGCACCACTATGCATTGCGGCTGGACAGGGCGAAGGCGAAAGCTCGGCTCATGCTTACGGAACGGGACTCGATGGATCGCCAGATTGGTTTCGAGCAGCGGCGACAGCAAATTGAGTCACGGCGACTTGCGACTCTCAAGTCGGCAGGCCAGTCGGTTCCCGCGTGGGAACTGTCGAAGCAGGAGGAAGTGCTGGCCGGCCGGCAATCCGGGTTGGAGAGCTTGCGACAGGCCAGGGCGCGACTCAATCGCGAACTGAAACTCGTCGAAGCCGATGTCAAAGGCATGCCAATTGAGGCTGCCCTTGCACGCTCTGATCTATCTACCGAGCAAACCCGTTTGCAACGCGAGCTGGGAATCAGTCACTCCGAGTTTGCACTTGTTGCGCCTGTAGCGGGCCAGGTGGCGGATGTGTCTCTCGCTGTGGGTGACATCGTGCAACCCGGCGTCGAGGTGATCAGCATTCTTCCTGAGGGCGCGCGTCTTCAGGCTGAATTGCACGTGCCCAGCCATTCCGCGGCAAACCTGAAGCAAGGTCAGGCGGTGCGGTTGTTTATCGATGCATGGCCGCGCGAAAAGTTCGGCGCTATTGGCGGGACCGTTGATCGCGTAGCCGAGTTCGTCGGCAGTTCCGAAACAGGTTCGGCGAACGGAACGTACCGTGTCATTGTTAGAATTGAAGACAGCGGGCGAGCACTGCGCCCGGGCATGAGTCTCGGCGCCGAGTTGCTACTTGAGCGCCGTGACCTCATCGACTGGATCGTCGGGCCACTACGCTCCCGATTTAGCAGCTAGGGTCCGGCATCGATGGGTGTCGCCTGGCTGGACGTTCGTGGTCGACACCGTCTCCCGGACATTCGACAATCGTCAACAGCAGAGTGCGGTCTCGCCTGTCTCGCGATGATTGCGCAGTGGTACGGAGCAGCGACAGACTTGCTCGCGCTACGCAGAGAGCACCGGACCTCACTTCGTGGGCAGACGTTGTCCGCGTTGGTCGGAATTAGCCACCGTATGGGTATGCGGACCAGGGCGGTTCGTTGTTCGGTTGATGAGTTGTCCAGGCTGAGTACGCCGTGCGTGTTGCACTGGCAGTTTAATCACTTTGTCGTGCTTACCGGCGTACGACGAAACAAAGTTACGGTGAATGACCCTGCGCGGGGTCGAACGCAACTGTCTTTGACCGACGTTCGCAAATCGTTCACGGGTGTAGCACTCGAGGTGCAGCCCGGTCCGGCATTCGAGACCGGCAATCAACCGATTCGGCTGCGACTCACCCACCTTGTTTCACGGACAGCGTGGGCGGGGCGGCAACTGGTAGCCGGCATCGTGCTCACGCTCATTTGTGAATGTCTCGCGCTGATCGCTCCCTTCTATCTGCAAACCGTTATCGATGAGGTCGTTGTATCCGCTGACACTACGCTGCTCGATTCGCTGGCAATTGCTTTCCTCGCACTTCTTGCCTTCCAGGTAGCGGCCACAGCAATGCGTGCATTGACCTTTCAGTTTCTCAGTTTCGTATCGATTTTTGACATGGCGGCACGTGTCTTAAACCGGCTCCTGAGTCTGCCTGTTGGCTGGTTTCGAAGTCGTGACCTCGGCGACATCCAACATCGTTTTCAGGCGCTTGCTCGCATACAGGTATTTATAACGGAGTCTGCACCGAGGGTACTGGTCGACGTACTGTTCACTGCACTGCTCATCGCGTTGCTGTCTCTTTATCAGCCGCTCCTTACAGTGTTTAACCTGGGCGCAGTAATGCTGCTTGTTATCTGGCGGGCCGCTATGTTTCCGTATCGCCTGCGTGTTGCCGGTGATGTCGCCGCGGCCGAGTCGCGAACACAGTCACACTTTCTCGAGTCATTGCGTGCGGTCGTGTCAGTCAAGCAGGCTAACGGGTCGCCACATCGGTCTGCTGAGTGGTGCAGCCGATTCGGTGACACGATCAATGCCCGCATTCGTGCCGGAAACCTGCAGATTATTGACGCTGGTGTGCGCCAGACCATTCTGAGTATTGCGCGAATCACTACGATCTATGTGCTTGCAAACGCCGTCCTTCAAGATCGCTTCACGGTTGGCATGCTTGCCGCATACGCAGCTTATCTCGGCATGTTATTCGCCCGCAGCAGCGCACTTGCCGACGCGATGCTCGAGTACCGATTGCTGCGGGTGCCGTTAGAACGTCTTGGCGAGATCGTTTTTAGCGAACCGGAGGTGAGCGGTGTCAGTACTAGCGTGCCGACCAACGGCCAGGTCGAACTTCGGCAAGTAACGTTCCGCTACGACGAAAATAATGCGCCGATCATTAAAGAGTGTGATGCCACGATCGAAGCCGGTCGTTTTATCGCGATCGCCGGAGTGTCCGGCACAGGAAAAAGTACCTTACTGCAATTGATTGCCGGGACCGAGTTTCCGACTGCCGGGCAGGTGTTGCACGCTGGTGTGGCAACGAAGCATTACGCGCCCCACGATCTTCGCGAACACATTGCCTGTGTGATGCATGACGATTGCCTGCTAAAGGGGTCGATCGCTGAGAATATTGCGCTGTTTGATGGGGAAGCATCACTTGCCGCGCTACGCGCTGCAGCGGAGCAGGCGCATATTCACAGTGAGATTATGGCACTGCCCATGGGCTATCAGACGCGTATCGGTGATCTCGGCTCGTCGCTATCGAAAGGCCAGATTCAACGTGTGCTATTGGCGCGTGCCTACTATCGTCATCCTGCCGTCCTGATACTGGACGAAGCAACCTGTGGTCTCGACAAGGACACCGAGAGATGCGTAGTAGAAACACTTAAGAATCAGTCAATAACACGAATCGCGGTGACACACAGCGACCGTATACTCGAGGCGGCCGACGAGGTGTGGTGGCTCCGAAACGGATCACTGGTATCATCGCCGCCTGCTATCGACGCATGAGGCGAACAATGTCTATTAATAAATTCCTCGTGGCCGCCGCACTGGTGCTGCCCCTTGCCGTAGTTGCCGAAGAAGAAGAGAGCTGGGACGTCAACGACATCCCGGGTGAATCTCGCGAGATTACGATCGATACCACGAGCGGTACCTGGATGAATCTCGATGTCAGCCCCGACGGCTCGACGATTGCTTTCGACATGCTCGGCGACATCTACACGTTACCGATTGAGGGCGGCGCAGCCACCGCGATCAACAGCGGCCTGTCATGGTCGATGCAACCACGCTTTTCGCCGGACGGGAGTGAAATTGTCTACACGAGTGATGCCGGCGGTGGCGACAACATCTGGATCATGAGCGCCGATGGCAGTGACGCCCGCCAGCTTACAAAAGAGTCGTTCCGACTTCTGAACAACCCGTACTGGTCGCCGGACGGCACCTACATTGCCGCGCGCAAACACTTCACGACCGCTCGCTCGCTCGGTACCGGCGAAATCTGGATTTACCATCGCGACGGCGGTGACGGTGTTGCCGTTGTCGAGCGGCCGAACGAAGCGCACCAGAAGGAACTCGGCGAGCCGGCGTTCTCACCCGACGGTCGATACATTTATTACTCGCTCGACCAGACGCCGGGCGGCACCTTCACCTATGCGCAGGATTCGAATGGCGAAATTTTCGCGATTCGTCGTCATGACATGGAGACGGGCGAGGACGAACTGTTAGTCTCCGGCGCCGGTGGATCGATTCGCCCCACACCGTCACCGGACGGCAACAGCATCGCGTTCATTCGCCGTATACGTAACGTCAGCTCGCTGTTCGTCAAAGACCTGACCAGCGGCGCCGAGCAAGTTGTCTATAAAGGTCTCGACAAGGACCTGCAGGAAGTCTGGGCCGTGCACGGCACCTACCCGAACTTCGACTGGACACCCAACTCCGACAGCATCGTGTTCTGGGCTAACGGCGGCATCAAGCGCGTCGATGTCGATAGCGGCGAGGTTGCCGACATTCCGTTCCGTGTGACTGACACGCGCAAGGTGTACGACGCGCCGCGGCCGACAATCGATGTAGCGCCAGCAACGTTCAACACGCAGATGGTACGCAACGCCGAGGTTTCGCCTGATGGCAGCAAGGTCGTGTTCGAGAGCGCCGGGCGACTGTATATAAAGAGTCTTCCCGACGGTAATCCGAAGCGACTGACCCGCGATGCCACGGATCACTTTGAATACGACCCGAGCTGGTCGCGCGACGGGCGCAGCATCGCCTTCATCACCTGGGATGATGCCGAGCTCGCGCATGTCCACAAGATACGTTCCTCCGGTGGTCGGTCCTCACGCCTGACGCGCCGGCCCGGTCACTACCATGGCCCGCGCTGGTCGCCTGACGGGTCAACGATTGTTTACCAGGCAGGCGGGGGCGGCTGGCTCACGTCCCACGACTGGTCGATGGAGACCGGCGTGTTCGCAATCTCATCCAGTGGTGGTGATTCACGGCTCATTACCGATGACGGCAGCAACCCGCACTTTGGCGCACGCAATGATCGCCTGTACGTGACACGGCGAGCTGAGAGTAATAACGAGCTGGTCAGCGTTGACATGAGCGGCGAAAAACCACGTACGCATGCGAGCGGTATGCTCGTCACGCAATACGAGGTTGCACCCGACGATCGCCACTTTGCGTTCCGCGAGAACTACCAGATCTTCGCACTACCTTTGCCTCCGGGCGGCACGCCGCTGTCAGTTTCGACGAGCGTGTCGAGTGTCACGATGAAGCGCGCCAGCGGCGATGGCGGTAATTTCCCGAACTGGAGTCGTGGTGGTGAGACGCTTGCCTGGTCACTCGGCCCCACGTTATTCCAGGCGGACCTCGACGACCTGTTTGCGGTCGTGGAGGAGGGTGATGAAGACGGTGGATACTCCGCGCCCGAGACTGGTGCCTCGATGTCGATGCAGCTGGAGTCGGATGTGCCGACATCGGTTGTTGCACTAACAGGCGCACGCATCATCACGATGGCTGACGACGACGGCGGAGTTATCGAAGATGGCGTTGTGGTTGTCGATGGTAACCGGATCGCGGCTGTCGGTTCTGCCGGCGACGTCGCAATTCCTGAGGGCGCGGCGAGCGTCGATGTATCGGGCAAGACCATCGTGCCGGGCTTTATCGATGCGCACGCGCATGGCACTACCGCGGTCGGAATGATTCCCGAGCAAAACTGGATGCAGTACGCGACGCTGTCGCTCGGCGTGACAACCACGCACGATCCCTCGCACGAGGCGACGAACATTTTCGCTGCCGCTGAGATGCAGCGCACAGGCCAGATCCTGGCGCCGCGCATTTTCTCGACCGGCAATGTGGTTTACGGCGCGAAAGCCTCGGTGTTCGCCGACATCAACAGCCTCGACGATGCGGGTGAGCACGTGCGTCGTCTCAAGGCGCAGGGTGCGATGAGCATCAAGAATTACAATCAGCCACGCCGCGACCAACGCCAGCAGGTAACGACAGCATCACGCACCGAAGACATGCTGGTCGTCGCGGAAGGCGGCTCGCTGTTTCACATGGACCTGTCGATGGTGGCCGACGGCAACAGCACGATCGAGCACAACATCCCGCAGGAAACGTTGTACGACGATGTGCTGCAGTTCTGGGGTCAGACGAACGTCGCTTACACGCCGACGCTCGTCGTGACCTACGGTGGGCTAACGGCAGAACACTACTGGTATGCGGAGACCGAGGTCTGGAAACATCCGATCCTGTCGAAGTTTGTGCCGCCGCATGTTCTGCAGCCGGCATCAATTCGCCGCACCAAGGCGCCGGTGGAGGACTACTACCACATCACCGCGGCAAGAGCCGCGAAGCAGCTGGCGGATGCCGGTGTGCTCGTCAGTATCGGCGCGCACGGACAGCGTGAAGGCCTGGCGAGTCACTGGGAGATGTGGGGCTTTGCGCAAGGCGGCATGTCGCCACTCGAAGTACTGCGTACCGCGACGACGGCACCGGCCGAGGCGCTCGGTTTCATCGACGACATCGGCACCATCGAAACCGGCAAGCTGGCCGATCTCGTAATACTCGATGTGAATCCGCTCGATGACATCTACCAGACCGACAAGGTCAACAAGGTGATGTTGAACGGACGTTTGTATGACGCGGCAACGATGAATGAAGAAGTGACGGGTGACCGCACGACGCAGCCGTTCTACTGGCAGTAACAGCAAAAACGAAAGGGGCCGGACCCAGCCATGGGTCCGGCCCCTTTTTCGTTCTGACAGACCGTTACTTGCGCCAGTTAGGCGGTGTGTCCGATGCCGGGTCCAGGTAGCGATCCCGCAGCAGCGTTTGCCGACTTTCCATCGAAATGCGTTCGCCGCCGATGTACACCTGGTCGGGGTAGGTCGTCATCTCGAATGGATCCGCCGGCCAGATGACGAGATCGGCCGCCTTGCCGGGCTCGATGCTGCCAACCCGGTCGGCGACACCGTACATCTCGGCGGGCGTCAGCGTAATCGCACGCAGTGCCGCGTCGCGCGACATACCATCGGCAACGGCGTTGCCCGCCGACTGCGTCAGGTTGCGGGCGTTGTGTGTCTGGCTCGCGCCATCGGTTAATGCAACATCGACGCCGGCGTCAACCAGGATTTTGGCTGCGCCGCGGCGCGTGTTGATGCGATCAAAATTGCCGGGCAGGTTGTCGGTCACCGTTGTGACGACGGCAATGTCTGCCGCCGCAAGTGTGTCAGCAACCATCCAGGCCTCGGCACCGCCCGTGATGATGACGCGAACGTTGTAGTCACTAGCAAGACTCGCGATTGCCTCAAGGTCGCTCGCGCGATGGGCATTCACGATTAGCGGCGTTTCGCCGACCAACACGGGTTGTAATGCTTCGAGGTCGGCCATGCTGTGTGTGTACTCGCGGCGCATGCCGCGTTCGAAGTCGCGTTTGTTGGCGCCATAGTCAATGGCTTCTTCGAGCGCGTTCTTGAGCTGCAGGAAAGCGGCCGTGCGGCTGCCGCCGGCGAAATTACTGCCGCTTTCGCCCAGTGTCACAACAACACCGGCTCGCGGTTTGATGAGCCAGTCGTCGTCGCCGAGGCTGACAACAGCAGCCTGTCCCGCAAGCACGTGGCCGGAATTGTCCGGCCCGTCACCGTATCCCGGTGAGGGCATCGTGATCGCACTCGTGACGCCTTCAACCCGAGTTATAGCAATCAGCGTGGAACGCCGGTTATACGCATTCGACACATCGAAGCCCGCTGTAAACTGGCGGCCGGTCTGCGCGTTGTCATTCGGCCCCGCCGAGTTGCCGACTTCAACGAGTCCCAGCCTCCCGATCGGGCTGAACAGTCCGGGTGTGACAATTTTGCCACTGGCGTCCACCGTTGTTACGCCGGCCGGCACCGCAATGCCGCGGCCAACCGCCGAGATTTCACCATCAGTGATAATTATCGTCGCATTCTCGATTGTTCCCTGCGGTCCGACCGTGTGCACGGTCGCGCCAACGATTGCGGTGGTTTCTGCAACCGCGGTGGCGGCCAGGCCGAGCAGGGCAATACTGGTTAACAGGCGCTTCATTGTGCACCTCCTGCGGCAGCTGCCGTGCCGAGCGTGAAGTCACTCACCGGATTGAGTGCATCATTGCCAAGCTCCCAGGCAAGCGCACCATCGACGTACACCTGGTCCGCCTTTGTGTAGACGCTGAACGGGTTACCGTTCCAGACAACCACGTCGGCCATCTTGCCGGCTTCAAGCGAACCCGTAACGTCTTGCACGCCAAGCGACTTCGCGGCGTTGCTTGTGATCCAGGTGATCGCACGCTCCGGTGGAATCTCCATGCCGACACGTGCAGCGGCGCCCATGACTTTGGCGGCTTCCTGGTTGAGTCTTTGAATGCCGAGATCGTCGTCCGAGTGGATTACGGTGCAGGCACCCGCCTTGTCGAGAATCGCGGCGTTCTCGCGAATGCCGTCGTAGGCTTCCATCTTGAAGCCCCACCAGTCCGCCCAGACGGCGGCGCAGGTGTCGTTCTCGGCGAGCAGGTCCGCGATCTTGTAGGCCTCAACCGCGTGATGGACATGAAGTTCCCTGGAGCGCCGCATGGCATGAAGATGGCCTGCGGCGAGAACCCGAAGCGTGTATATG
>JBCAZN010000012.1:0-15936 GCA_038533035.1 Pseudomonadota bacterium | reverse complement strand
GGCCAAGCGTCACTCCGTAAAAGTCGGATTTCTCGTCACGCGTACGGCAACCTGCTGGCCGGTAACCGAAAAAGCGATGTACTCGTATTCCAGCCCCGACGCCTGCACGAATTCCTGGAACGCCTTGAACTCGTGCTGCTGCCAGCGGTGAAAATTGTAGTACTCGTCAAACAAAATGATGGCGCCCGGTTGCAGGTAGCGCCCCAGCTGCTCAAAAATCGTTACTGTCGAGGAATACAGGTCACAGTCGACGTGCAGAAATGCGATCGGCCCGGCGTGTTGCTCCAGAAACCCGGGCAAGGTTGCATCAAAATAGCCTTTCACGAATTCGACGTTGTCGGGCACGTTGGGCAACTGGTTTTGGGCGAATGAGCCGATCGGGTTGCCGTTCCAGTGTTCCTGGATGCCCTCGAACGAATCGAACCCGTACACCGTTCCGGAGACGCGTGGCGCAATCCAGCGCATCGACTTGCCGCGGCCTACGCCGAATTCAAGGTGCAGCCCGTCCTGTTCGACGTTGTCCAGCGTAAAACCCACCAGCGCCTTGTGCTTCTCGAAGTAGGGCGCATCCGGCATGTTTTTCATGATGTAGTCGAGGGTGTCTTGCTTCGCGGCGAGATTCATATCGACGAGCAGGTTCGACGCGTAATGCTTGAGCATAAAACGGCGGAAAATAAACTCGCTCAGCGTGCGTTTGAACAGCGGCATTCGGGCTCTCGGCGGGACATCGTGACGCCGCGTAAGGTACCACAGACGGACTTTCCTGTATCTATTCCACGCGCGCCGCGAGCACGAGTTCGAACGAGGGCGGGCCCGAGGTTGAGATGCTCGAAAAGGTGCCATTCAAGGTAACTCGCACGGCATTGACGAGCGGGTCAAAGCCGTCTGCATCAGGCACAGGCGAGTAGCTGTAGCTTGCGCCGCCGTCATCCGAGTACTCGACGAGACCAATTGTGACGCCCGACGGTACCGGCGAGCCACTGTCGTCGAGAACGACGGGGCCGCCTGCAAGACAGGCCGCCGTGACGCAAACGGCCAGCTCGTCGGGCAGCACGTCGACCACGGTAAGCGAGCTGTCATCCGGTGAGATCGAGCCGCGATTTTCGACCGCGACACGGTACTCGATGATCGCCTGCGGTATCGACAGCGGGCCGGAGCCACCGTTGATCGGGTCGGATATGGTCGTAAAGGACTTCTGCACAGTGAGGTCCACGTCAAAGTTCGCGTGGAACGCCGCAGACGCTGCGATGATCCCGGCTGCTTCAGTGGTGTGGTTGCGTTCCGAGTCGTTGTCGATGTCCTCATCCACGGTCAAACCCAGGCCCGTCGCTGATTCGCTGCAGCGACGAATCCAGCCGCCATTGTTGCCGTCGCGCCGGGTTTGCGAGGCAACGCTCAGCGGCGTCGCGGTAAACGCAACGGGGTAGTTGTTGACGATGCAGCCGTTACCCCAGCCGGTAATGTTGTCGGGTGTGGCCAGTGCCTGCAGTTGCACAGAGGTATTGAATGAGTCGACAAATGTGTAGTTGGTGCCGCTGTCGATCGCGACGATGCCGATGCGCTCGGGGTAGGCTATCAGTCCCGCGATCGACTCGGCGCGCTCGAGAGTGACGTCGAATGACGCGGGCCCGAGGTTCTGTACGCCGACATCGAGAAACGGAATCGACGACGTTGCAGGCGGCGTGCCGGTTTCATTCGCCATTGTCTGAATTTGTGTCACTAACGCCGGTGCTGCGGAAAACGGCGTCGGGAACGAAACGCCCTGCCAGGTAACCGAGATGAAGCGACTTGCAAAGGCCGTGGTCGAGACTTCGAGGGCAGCGATGCGTGTGCCGTCAGCGAGCACATGGTCGCCGGGTTCAATTGCGAGGTAGGACGTGTTCATCGCGACGTGCGGTCCGTCGTTCGCGTTGGGTTCGACCTGCAGCACCTCGAACCCGGTCGTCGTGACGTTGCGGACTCGGACGGTCGCCGGGTCGCTGCCCTGGTTGGTAGGCAGTACCAGGACGATCGGTCGGGTGTCGAAGGCATCGAGAAAACTGACACTGGTCCAGGTTGGTACCGTGAACGTGTCATTGATCGTGACCGAGCCCATTTCCATTTCGAACGCCCACGCGGGCACGGCAATGCAGGCGCTCGCAATCATTGCTGGCACAAATCGTTTTGGGATGTCATTTCCCATCCTTGAACGATACGTGGGCCCGGTCCGAAAGTTGTTGAGCCATATCACATAATTCGCAGATTAGTGGACTGCGTCACGCCGCTCGCAGAGCCCAATTCGTAAGCTCTTGGTGGTTGGAAGTACCCACCCCAGGCGAGGTCAATGTCTGACGCCCACAAAAAGTCCACCAACAGGGTGCTCGTCGTTGACGACGATGCCTTGATGATCGGCGAGTATATTCGTTGCCTTGGCGACGACTATGAGCCGGACGCCGCAACAACCACGCTTAGCGATCTGGAAAAAGTCCTGCTCGGTGAAGAGTCCGACGAAAGCGGGGCGGCCAGGTTTGAGGTCGACGCACGTAATCAGGGCGAGGCTGCCGTCAAAGCGGTTGAAACCGCTGTCGAGGCCGACGAACCATATTCGATCGTCTTTATCGACATCCATATGTCGCACGACCTCGATGGCATCGAAGCGGCAAAGCGAATTCGCGAGCTGGATGCCAACGTTAATATTGTAATTGTCACCGGTTCCGCGACGCCGGAGCCCGACGACCTCGGCAAAATCATTCCGCCCGTCGACAAAGTCTTCTTTTTCAAGAAGCCGTTTCATGCGGTCGAATGTCGTCAGCTTGCGGCGGCTTTGTGCGGCAAATGGCACTCGGATATGGCGCTGCGCCGCGCCAATGAGGAGCTCGAACAACGCGTGGAAGAACGGACCGAGGCACTGACCAAGCTCGCCTACTTCGATCCGGTAACGCGATTGCCGAATCACCTGCTGTTGATCGAAGAACTTAAGGCACAGATTGAACGCGCCGAGAAAAGCGACGGCGACACGGTCGTTATTCTTCTCGACGTTGACCGCTTCAGTTTTATAAACGAGACGATGGGGTACGAGGCCGGCACCGAATTGCTGCGATCAATTGGCAACCGGCTTAGCCGCACTTTTGTTGACGAGGCGAAAAAGCAAAAGCCGGTCGTTGGCCGCTTTGGCTCCGACGAATTTGCCGTGTTGTTTCCCAGCGTAGAGAGCGAAGCCGACATCACGAAGCTGGCTGAAGCGGTCAAAGCGACGGTTGAGCAGCCATTTTTAATCAATGGCCGAGACCTGTTTCTGAAAGTTGCCGTCGGCGTGGCATGGCATCCGGTACATGGACGCGATGCAAAACGTGTTTTTCGATGTGCTGAAGCGGCGCTGCATCGATCGCTGCGCAGCCTCGACCAGTCGATCACCTACTATCACAATGAAATGCAGTATCGGGCGCGCTACAAATTCGATCTTGAGGCGGAACTTCGCACGGCAATCGACAGCGGTCATATTTGCCCGCATTACCAGCCGCAACAAAGCACCAAGACCGGCGAGCTCGCGGGCGTCGAGGCCCTCGCGCGCTGGACCCGGCCGGACGGCTCGACCGTACCGCCACAGGACTTCATTCCGCTGAGCGAGGAGATGGGCATTTCCGATGTGCTGTTCGAATCGCTAATGCGCAGTGTCTGCAACGATGTGTCCGTCTGGCGCGGACACAATGACTGGAAAATTCCGGTCAGCGTGAATATCTCGGCCCATCAATTGCGCAACCGCGACCTGGTTAGCCTGATCAAAGGCATTCTGGTCAGCGAAAACGTGGACCGGCGGCTGATTAATCTCGAGCTGACAGAAACGGTGTTGCTCGAAGACCTCACGATCGCTCAACCCGTTCTCGACGATCTCGCTGCGTACGGCGTCGGTATTCACATTGATGATTTCGGGACAGGCTATTCTTCGCTGAGCTATCTCGCACAGTTGCCGGTACAGACGATTAAGATTGACCAGGCATTTGTCTCAAAACTCACGGATGAAGACGAAGCGAATCATCGTGTCGTCGAGGCAATCGTCGCACTTGGCAAGGCGATGCAGCTTGACGTCGTTGCCGAAGGCGTGGAAACCGACCAGCAGTATGCGATCGTGCGGCGTCTCGGCTGCGATTACGTGCAGGGGTATTTCATTGCACATCCAATGCCGGCGGACCAGATTCTTACCTGGCTACACGGCTATGAAGACACCCAGAGCTTCAAAAAGCGTTCGCTGATCGTCGATCTCGATAGCAAGCGCCAGTAAGCATTACGTTAACTCCCTGAAAGTCCCTCGGCTGTTGTCAACCTGCAGCGTGCCCTCGCGTTAAAGGACTGAAACAACCTTAATGGACACAAGGAGTTATGACATGGAAGCTCGTAAACTGATAATTATCGCCGCGGCGACGCTGTTCGCCGGCACGGCCAACGCCGATTTCGGTGATCGCGTCGAAAACCACTTCGACAAGCGTGGCGATCGTATTGAAGATCGTCTTGATGACCGGGGCGACCGCATCGATCGCAAACTGGATCGCCGCTCAGATCGTGCTCGCGACGCTGGTCACGACAAGCGTGCTCGCAAGCTCGATCGCAAGGGTGATCGCATTGACCGTCGCCTCGACAATCGCGGTGATCGGATCGACCGCAAACTGGATCGCAAAGGCAAGCGCATCGATCGTCGTATCGACCGTCGCCGTCGCGCGAATCAGTAATCCACCACTCGGGCTTCACCGCGCTTGCGCGGATCAGAAGCCACATCAAGCTGATCCCCCTGCCGCTTGATGATTTGTACGTCGCCAAACGGCCAGGAATGGGGTTTGGCGACGTACCCTTTATCTCCCACCCCCGAAATCGTTTCCGCCGGTAGCGGTACGCCCGGACTGTAGGTAATCAGGTCGGGCGGCAACAGCTGGTGATGAAAGCGGCTCGCGCCGGCGGCCTGTGCCGCCGTCATATTGAAGTCATACATGTTCGTGATGACCTGGAAGACGGTGGTAAATATTGTCGACCCACCCGGCGTGCCGACGACCATTTCCACTTTGCCATCGTGCAGGATTAATGTCGGCGACATTGACGACAACATGCGTTTGCCGGGCTGGATTTCGTTCGCTGTATTGCCGACTACACCGAAAGCATTCATCACGCCCGGTTTTGCGCTGAAGTCGTCCATCTCGTCGTTCAGCAGGAAGCCGGCGCCTTCAACAACGACACCGCTGCCGAAGCTCATATTGAGCGTGTAGGTATTTGATACGGCATTGCCGTGCCGGTCGAGAATTGAAAAGTGCGTGGTGTCCGGCGATTCGAGGCCCGGAGCCGCCGCATCGAGGGTGGAAATCTCTGTCGGATTGATTTCGCGCGCCCGGCGTTGCAGGTAAGTCTCGCTGAGCAGCTCCTGCATTGGCACATCGACGTAATCCGGATCACCCAGGTATTCGGCCCGATCGGCAAAGACGCGTTTTTCGATTTCGGCCACGAGGTGCACATACTGCGGCGAGTTGTGCGGCACGTTTTGAAATTCGTGCTCCAGGTAATCCTTGATCTTCAGTAACTGGATAACGGCAAATCCGCCGGAGCTCGGCGGCGGTGCAGATACGACCTTGCGGTCGCGCCATTCGGCGACCAGCGGTTTACGTAAAACCGCCCTGTACCGTTTGAGGTCTTCGTGTGTGATTAGACCTTTGCCGCGTTCCATCTCGGCGACGATCAGGTCCGCCGTTTCGCCACTGTAAAAATCCGTCGGGCCTTCGCTCGCGAGGCGTTCCAGCGTGCGGGCGAGATCCGGCTGCACGAAAACTTCGCCAGCGTCGAGCGTGCCGAAATTGGCTTCGAAATCGAGAATCGGGCGGTACCACTCGGCTGTTTCTCTGGCATTTTCAGCAAGCTGCTCATGAACCACAAAGCCGTCGCGCGCAAGTTTGATTGCCGGTTGTAGCAATGCGTCCCACGGCAGGGATCCGTGCCGCTGGTGCGCTAGCCACATGCCGGCGACTGTGCCGGGCACGCCGACAGCGCCGTGGCCCACCAGTGGCGCAAGCTGGATGACATCGCCATTTTCGTCGAGATACATGTCGCGGTGCGCCGCAAGCGGCGCGGTTTCGCGGTAATCGATGAACTCGCTTGCGCCGTTCATGTGCACGAGCATGAATCCGCCGCCGCCAATGTTGCCAGCCTCGGGTAGTGTGACAGCGAGCGAAAAAGCAGTCGCTATTGCCGCATCGACCGCATTGCCGCCCTGCTTGAGAATAGCGCTTGCGACTTCGGCACTGTAGCTGTCAGGCATCGCCACCGCTGCTTGCGGTGCCGGTTGATCCGGTGTGCTGCAGGCGGCAAGAGTGACTGCAAGGAGAACAACGAACAAATTGCGCATCATGTAGCCCTGTACCGTGTGACAGCGTCTGCCATGCGGCATGGTCGCATGACTCGGCACCCGGTTGCTATGCAGCCTCGTCGAGCGGTTCGGTGTCCGCACTGCGTCGCGCCGCGATGCGTCGGCGCACATCATCGACTGCCTGCTCTTTGACCGGACCATAACCGCGGATGTCCATGTACAGAACGGCAATTTCCTCTGTCAGTGCCGCGGTTTCGGCCGTCGGGTTGGCCAGGAACTCGTCGACAAGTTGTTCGAACTCGCTAATCAGCTCGCGCTCCATGCGACGCTCGGCGGTCTTGCCGAAGATGTCGAACGCCGTGCCGCGCAAACCACGCAGCGATGCGAGTATGCGGAACAGCGGCAGCATCCAGCGTCCGAATTCTTTCTTGCGCGGTCTGCCGCGTGCGTCCTTTTCGCGACTGAGCAACGGCGGTGCCAGGTGGAAGCGCAGTTTGGCGCCATCGCCGAAGTCGCGCTTTACCGACTCGAGGAATTCGCTCTGCGTGTGCAGGCGCGCCACTTCATATTCGTCCTTGTAGGCGAGCAGCTTGAAGTAGGCTCGTGCGACTGCGGTTGCCAGCGTGCCGTCGCCCTGCAGGGAGTCTTCGTCGCTGCGAACAGCAGTCACTCGTTCTTCAAAGCGCTCCGCCAGCGACCGATTCTGGTAATTAACGAGGAACTCGCTGCGGCGTTTGATCATGTCGTCGAGTGATTCCTCGGTCGCAACTGTCTCGCTAAGCGCATGCTGCAGGCGCTCCGGGTTGGCGGCTGCGAACCGGCCCCACGCGAATGCACGCTTGTTGTTCTCAATTGCAATACCATTGAGTTCAATCGCACGCAGTAGCGCGAGCTGCGACAACGGTACGAGTTCCTTCTGCCAGGCGTAGCCAAGCAACAAGACGTTTGCGTAGATTGTGTCGCCCATGAGTTCCTGCGCGAGTCGATTCGCATCGATGGTTGACAGCTCACCGACGGCCCGCTCGATTGCGCTGACCCGGTCAGTAGCGCGTAAGCTCGCGTCGCGATGCCGAACGAAGTCGCCCGTCAGCATTTCGGCGGTGTTCAACACGGCCTTGGTGTGATCGCGATCATAGGTCACCGAGGCTTTCGGCGACGAACTTACGACGAGATCGCAGCCGATCAGCGCGTCCGCACGCGCCGGCTCGATCCGCACCTGGTTGATGTCGGACGGTTGTGCCGCAATGCGGATGTAACTCAAGACAGGCCCGAACTTTTGCGCAAAGCCCATAAAGTCGAGCACGCTCGAGCCTTTGCCTTCGAGGTGTGCAGCCATCGTGATGAGCTGGCCGACTGTAACGACGCCGGTACCACCAACGCCTGTAACAAGCAGGTCGAAGCACGCGCCGGTTTCGGGAACCGCCGGTTCTGGAATTTCTTCGCTGTCGATTACGGCGCTGCGGTCCTCGGACTGCTTCACTACCTGGCGAACCGCGTTGCCTTCGACGGTCACGAAGCTCGGGCAGAATCCGTTCAGGCACGAATAGTCTTTGTTACAGGTGTTCTGGTCGATCTGGCGTTTGCGACCAAAGGGTGTTTCCTTTGGCACAACCGATAGACAGTTCGATTCCACCGAGCAATCGCCACAGCCCTCACAAACAAGGTCGTTGATGACCACAAATTTTTTCGGGTCCTCGAGCTTGCCGCGTTTACGCCGCCGGCGTTTCTCGGTCGCACAGGTCTGAACGTAGATCAGAACGGTTACGCCCGGGATCTCGCGCAGCTCGCGCTGCACGGAATCCATGTCGCGCCGGTGCGAGATGGTCATGCCCGACGGAAACTCGCTCGGGGCAAACAATTCTGGCTCATCCGACACCAGCGCAATGCGCTCGACACCCTCGGCGCGCACGGCATGTGCAATGGAATGTACAGAAATCGGTCCGTCGACGGGCTGGCCGCCGGTCATCGCAACGGCATCGTTGTACAGAATCTTGTAAGTGATATTCGTGTCCGCAGCGATCGCCTGGCGGATTGCGAGCGAGCCCGAGTGGTAGAACGTGCCATCGCCGAGGTTCTGGAATACGTGCTGGCCGCCATTGAACTTGGAGCGTGTAATCCAGTTGACGCCTTCGCCGCCCATCTGGATCAATCCATCGGTATCGCGTTCCATCCAGCTCGCCATGAAATGACAGCCGATGCCGGCGAGCGCCTTCGAGCCTTCGGGCACCTTCGTCGACGTGTTATGCGGGCAGCCCGAACAGAAATACGGCATGCGCCTCGCGCCGCCGATTTCAATAACTTCGCCGCGGTTCGCGAGCAGTCCCTTCGCAATGTTCGTAAAGTGATCGCTGCCAAATTCATGGTCGAGCCGGCTCGCAACGATTTGTGCCAGCTGCACGGGTGACAGTTCGCCGACCCAGGGGACGAGACGCTTGCCGTTTTCGTCTTCCTTGCCGACCATGCGTTTCGGCTTGCGGCCCGGGTAGTCGTAGAAGTATTCCTTGAACTGGCTCTCGATGATGCCGCGTTTTTCTTCGACGACGAGCACCTCGTGCTTGTTCTTCACAAACTCAAGCGCGCCGTGCGGCTCAAGCGGCCAGACCATGCCGACCTTGTAGACGTCGATGCCGCGCTTACGGGCTACCTGCTCATCAATGCCGAGCAAACGCAGCGCCTCCATGAGATCGAGATGACCTTTGCCCGTTGTCACGATGCCGAATTTTGCGCTCGGCACATCGAAGATCCTGCGATCGATCGGGTTCGCTTCGGCAAACGCGAGTGTCGCGGCTTTCTTTGCTTCCAGTCGCTCTTCAATCTGCGGTCCCGGAAAGTCGGGCCAGCGGTAGTGCAGTCCGTCGGGTGGCGGTGTGAAATCCTCTGGGATGACGAACTGCGGATAGGAAGGCAGCTGTAACGACATTGCGGACTCGACGGTCTCCGAGATCGCCTTGAAGCCAACCCACATGCCCGAGAAACGCGAAAGGGCGATGCCGTACAGGCCGTACTCGAGGTACTCGGCGACGCTGGCGGGATTCAGCCACGGCATCATGAACGTCAGGAAAGCGACATCCGATTGGTGCGGCATCGACGACGACACGCAGCCGTGATCGTCGCCGGCGATGACGAGTACGCCGCCGGTCGGGGAACTGCCATAGGCGTTGCCGTGCTTGAGTGCGTCGCCGGAGCGATCGACACCCGGACCTTTTCCATACCAGATACCAAACACACCATCGACCTCGCGACCCGGGTCTGTCTCGACCTGCTGCGAGCCAAGTACGGCAGTTGCCGCGAGGTCCTCGTTAACAGCCGGAAGAAACTCGATCCTGTTTTCTTCGAGAAATTTTTTCGCGCGCCAGAGCTCCTGGTCAACGGCGCCGAGTGGTGAACCGCGGTAACCGCTGATAAAACCCGCGGTGTTCAACCCGGCTGCGACGTCGAGCGTGCGTTGCATGAGCGGGATGCGTACCAGTGCCTGTGTGCCGGTAAGGAAAACGCGCCCGGATTCACGACGGTAGCGATCGTCGAGTTCGTAGTTGTCGAGTGGGTAAGCCATCGGGCCAGTTTCGCAGGAATAGGGTGAAAAAGGGTGCCTTTCGTTTCGTATAGGCGATAAATAACGAAAAAATGTCCCAGAAAACCTAATTTATTGGCATAATTCACCAATGCATCTCGAACCCAAAGACCGCCGCATCCTCGCTGAACTGCAGGTCGACAGCCGATTGACCATGCAGGAACTGTCGGAACGCGTTGGCATGTCGTCGTCGGCATGCTGGCGACGTGTGAAGGCGCTGGAGGAGGAGGGCGTGATCAGCCGTTACGCGGCCGTCGTTGATTCGCGCAAAGCGGGCTTCGAATTATCGTCGATAGTGCATGTGTCGCTGGCGCGGCATGAGCAAAAAAACGTTGAGCATTTCATTCACGAGATTTCACGGCATCCGGAAGTGCTGGAGTGTTTCTCAACCAGCGGCGAGGCGGATTTCCACCTGCGCGTCGTCGTTGAAGACATGGATGCCTACAACCGTTTTCTCGACGACTTCATGTTCAAGCTGCCCGGCGTCTCACAGGTGCGTTCGAACATTGTGCTGAAAGAGATAAAGGCCGATACCGCGCTGCCGTTGCGCTAGAAGACCGCAGTCAGCTTTTCGATTGCTTCTGCAAGTGGCAATGAATACTGCCGGTAACCGCCATCTGAAAACGAATGTCCTGTGGCCAAATCGCCATCTACCGCCATCCAGGCTTCGCCGCACCCGCCAAACGGCTGAACCGCTTCATCGCTATGCAGTGCGATCAGGTACTCATTACCAATTTGGAAATTTCGTGAATCGACATACTCGAGGCAGAGAAGGCCGGGGTCGCCCATCAAGACGACGGAATCAATTTTCAATTTTCCGGTGACAACAGAAACGACCTCCACAACCATACTTTCGTAGAGTGTTTCGCCGTGATCAAGCCGATCTCCAAAGCTCACCACCCGTGCGTGGATGACACCGGCACTGACGTGGGCATAATCGAGAAAATCGCCTTTGTAGGCGCAGCTGCAGGCGAACGCCACATTGCTGCCAGCAACGAAAAACAGGATGAAAACGACCGCAGAGCGTCCAATGAATAACCGGAATTTGTTTCGCATGCTGGTTAAACGCGGCAAACGTCCGCTAGGGGTCATCAGAATCTCTCATTGCACACTTGCCCAGTGCTCGTCGGTTGCAACCATCGTCAGAACATCATACGCAGCGACGGTTTCGCCAACCTGGTTAGTGACTTCCGTGTCCCAGCGTACCTCACCGTACCCCGTGCCCGCACGCAGCGTCTTTTGCTTGCAGGTCAGGCGGACTTTCAGTGAATCGCCATAGTTGACGGGCTGCGCGAAGCGCAGGTCATCGACACCGTAGTTGGCGAGCACGGGGCCGAAATCCGGATCTACGAACAAGCCGGCGGCGAACGATACAATCAGGTAACCGTGTGCCACGCGCCCGTCGAAAAAAGGGTTCTTCGCGGCGGCTTCTTCGTCCGTGTGCGCATAAAATGTATCACCCGTAAATTCCGCGAAGTGCTGGATGTCATCCAGCGTTACCTCGCGTGAATCGGTAATCAGCGTGTCGCCGATATCCAGTTGTTCGAACGTCTTGCGGAACGGGTGCACGCCTGGATCGTTCTGATTTGCACCGCGTACCCAGCGACCGCCGATGGCAGTAAGCGTTTCGGGCGATCCCTGGATGGCCGTACGCTGCATGAAGTGCTTCACGCCGCGGACGCCGCCCATCTCCTCGCCGCCGCCCGCGCGACCGGGTCCGCCGTGCACGAGATGCGGCAGGGGCGTGCCGTGTCCGGTTGATTCCGCTGCGCAGTGTCGATTCAGGACCAGCATGCGGCCGTGATACGCCGCCGAGCCAAGCACGAGTTCGCGCGCGACATTGTTGTCGTTCGTCACGATCGAACCGGCGAGGCTGCCGTCACCCAGGTTTGACAACTGGATGGCCTCGTCGAGCGTGTCGTAGGGCAGCACGGTGCTGACCGGTCCGAATGCCTCTACCGAATGCACGGCTGTTGATGACAGCGGCTTTTCGCAGTACAGCAACGTCGGGATGAAGAACGCGCCCTTGTCGGGATCGGCATCAATGACATCGAAGTCCGCGCTGCCGCCGTAAACCACTTTCGCTTCGGCGGACAGTTGCCGGATGCGATCGCGAACTTCGTCACGCTGCCCGCGGCTTGCGAGCGCGCCCATCTGCACGTCCCGGTTTGCCGGGTTGCCAATGCGGATTTCGGCAAGCGCTTTCGACAACGCATCGACGACGTCACCTGCAATGGCTGCGGGCACGATGCTGCGCCGAATCGCCGTGCACTTCTGGCCGGCCTTGACCGTCATCTCGCGAACGACTTCCTTAATGAACAAGTCGAACTCCGGGGTTCCCGGTACCGCATCGGGTCCAAGAATCGAGGAATTCAGCGAATCGGTCTCGGCCGTGAACGTCACGGACTCGCTGACAATGCGCGGGTGCTGCTGCAGGAACTCCGCCGTCGATTTGGATCCCGTAAACGCCACCGTGTCCTGGCAGTTGAGGTGTTCAAACAAATCGCCAACGCCACCACAGATCAGCTGCAGCGCTCCGTCCGGCAGGATGCCGCTTTCGTGAATACGCCTGACGATGCGTTCGGTCAGGAAGCCAGTGCTGGCAGCCGGCTTGACAATCGTTGGTACGCCAGCGAGCAGTGACGGTGCGAGTTTCTCGAGCATGCCCCAGCATGGAAAGTTGAACGCATTAATCTGAACGGTTGCACCCAGTTTTGGCGTGTAGATGTGTTGTGCTGCGAACGTGCCGTTCTTTGAAAGTATTTCGGGCGGGCCGTCGAGATACACCTGGCTATTCGGCATTTCGCGGCGTCCCTTGCTCGAGAACACGAACATCGTCGAGATACCACCGTCGATATCGATCCAGCTATCGCCCTTGGTCGCACCGGTACGGTAAGAGAGCTCGTAGAACTCCTTCTTGTGCTCCATGAGGTACTTCGCGAGCGCCTTGAGCATCTCGCCACGTTCGTGAAACGTGTACTTGCGCAAGTTCGCACCGCCAACGCTGCGCGCATGCTCGAGGATGCTGCCGAAGTCCAGGCCCTCGCTGGTCCAGGCCGCGACGGCCTCTCCATCCACGGCACTGGTGAGCAGCTCGCCGTCTCCGTCCCCCTCGACCCAGTCGTCGAGGACCAGGTTGCCCAGTTTATTATTCATACAAATCACGACCAGATTTGAAAAAAAGTGTATCGGATTGTACGGTCAGCGCGAGCATAAGCAAGTTGGACCCGAATGAAAGCCGAGACGGCAAGCAAAAAACTGGTTGAAGCATTCCGATTGCGGCCCACCTTGCGCGCGGGTTCGTTAATCACCACCGTGTTTGGCGATTCGATCGCGCCGCGCGGCGGCAAGGCCTGGCTCGGCAGCCTGATCAACGTCATGGCCGGGTTCGGCATCAACGAGCGTCTCGTGCGCACATCCGTGTTCCGCCTTGCCCAGGACGGCTGGCTGCAGTCGGAGCAGCTCGGTCGTCGCTCTTATTACAGCCTGACCGATGAAGGGCGCGAGCGCTTCGACCAGGCGACGCATCGAATCTATGGCGAGCCGGCGACGGAATGGGACGGCAACTGGTGCCTGTTGCTGTTGTCCGGTCTCGATACGGCCGAGAAGGATGTTGTGCGCAAGGAATGCGGTTGGCTGGGTTTTGGGCCGTTGTCAGCGAATGTACTTGCGCATCCAAGCCCTGGCCTGGTGGATCTCGATGTCACAATTCAGCGCATTGGCGTTGCCGATTCGCTGGTTGTCCTGAACGGGCAAACACTGCGCAACGAATCCGGCATGCGCCGGCTGGCGCATAATTGCTGGAACCTGGCCGAGCTGGATGATCGTTACGGCGAGTTTGTGCAGATGTTTCGGCCCGTGGTACGCGCAATGCAGAAGGATGCTGCAGTGCCCGACGAGACGGCGTTTCAGCTGCGCACCCTGCTGATTCAGGAATACCGCAAGATCCTGCTGCGCGACCCGCTGCTGCCCGCCGAACTGTTGCCAACTGACTGGCAGGGCGGTGCGGCGTACCAGCTATGCCGCAACCTGTACCTTGCGGTTCACGAAGCGTCCGACCGCTACCTGACCGCATCGATGGAAACGGCCGACGGTCCTTTGCCACCGCCGGCGGGGGCGTACTGGAACCGGTTTGGTGGCCTTCGCCAACACAGGAAAGCAAGCTGATGAGCGATCTCGACACGGCGCGACAATGTGCAACGACTATGTTCGACAACGACCGGTCCTCGAAGGCGCTCGGGATCGAAATCGAAGTACCACAAGCCGGCGTTGCCGTGGCAACGATGACAGTCCGCGACGACATGCTGAACGGTTTTGACGTTATTCATGGCGGGCTGACTTTCACGTTGGCTGACACGGCGTTTGCGTTTGCCTGCAATGCCTATAACGACCAGACATTTGCCGCCTCGGCACAGGTGGAGTTTCTGCGACCAGCCGGGCGCGGTGATGTGCTCACGGCGACCGCGCGAGAGGACTACCGGGGGCGCCGCAACGGCTACTACTCGGTTGAGGTCCGCAACCAGGACGACGAGGTCGTGGCGATTTTCCGCGGCCGGTCCGTGAGCAATGGCCAGGACTTGTTGTAGCCACTCTCAAAACTGATACATAATTTCTTGAAAAAGCAGAAAAGCCGTGACACATTAACGGCCTCACAGTGGAGCGCTCACGATGTACACACAAGGCCTTGATCAAAAAGGGCAGGACGGTGGCCCGGCAGCGGAATCGCCGGAGCAGGCGGCTGCGTTCCAGCAACGCGTTGATGCGGAAGAGAAAATCGAGGCGAAGGACTGGATGCCCGAGGCCTACCGCAAGACCCTGATCCGGCAGATATCGCAGCATGCGCATTCCGAGGTCATCGGCATGCAGCCGGAGGGCAACTGGCTGACGCGCGCACCCAGTCTCAAAAGAAAGGCCATCTTGCTGGCCAAGATCCAGGACGAGGCGGGCCACGGCCTTTACCTTTATAGCGCGGCCGAGACGCTCGGCATCTCGCGTGACCAGATGTACGACGACCTGTTAAGCGGCAAAGCCAAGTACTCGAGTATTTTTAACTACCCGACGCTGACCTGGGCGGACATCGGAGCGATCGGCTGGCTTGTCGACGGCGCCGCGATCATGAACCAGATTCCGCTGTGCCGTTGCTCGTACGGTCCGTACGCGCGTGCGATGGTCCGCGTCTGCAAGGAAGAGAGTTTTCACCAGCGCCAGGGTTACGACATTCTCGTTGCGCTTTGCAAAGGGACAGACGATCAAAAGGCGATGGCGCAGGACGCGTTGGATCGCTGGTGGTGGCCATCGCTGATGATGTTCGGTCCGTCGGATAACGAATCGAAACATTCGGCGCAGTCGATGGCGTGGAAGATCAAGCGCTTTTCGAATGACGAGCTGCGACAGAAATTTGTCGATGTGACGGTGCCGCAGGCCGATTACCTGGGCATCAAGGTTCCCGACCCGGACCTCAAATTCAACGACGAGACCGGGCACTACGAACACGGTGAGATCGACTGGCAGGAATTTCTCGATGTACTGGCCGGCAACGGCCCGTGCAATCGGCAACGCATCGAAAAGCGGCAGAAAGCGCACGACGACGGTGCCTGGGTGCGCGAGGCGGCACAGGCCTACGCTGAAAAACATGCACGACGCGACGCGGCATAACGGGATGAAACTATGAGCAGGAAAGAGTGGCCTTTATACGAGGTGTTTATCCGGTCAAAGAGCGGTCTGAGTCACCGTCACGCGGGCAGTATCCACGCCCCCGATGATGAGATGGCGCTGGATGCCGCGCGCGACACGTACACTCGTCGCACCGAAGGCGTCAGCCTCTGGGTCGTGCGTTCGAGCGAGATCATTGCGTCGGACCCGGCAGAGACATCGGCGTTTTTTGAGCCAGCCGAAGACAAGATCTACCGGCACCCGACGTTCTACAAAATTCCCGATGGAGTTGAGAACCTGTGAACCGGGAAGCGGCACAGCTTGCGTACGTTTGCCGGCTTGGCGATAACGCGCTCGTCCTTGCTCAGCGCATGGTCGAACTCGTGGCGGGTAT
>JBCAZN010000011.1:0-16109 GCA_038533035.1 Pseudomonadota bacterium | reverse complement strand
ATCGCTGCCTGTACGCTGAAGCGGATGAGTCGCTCGACAGCTGCGCTGGCAACGATAGCAGGGGCTCTCGTCGTAGTCCGGCCCGAACACGGCCAACTGGCCTTCCATACGAATCGCGGCGCCCGAAATCAGCCGCTTGCCGGCGAAAACGCAGGCGTCATTGACCTGGAAGCGGGTAGCAAAGTTGTCGCAGCCGTCCAGCACGAGATCGACGTCCATGACGGTATTTAGCAGCTTGTCGCCTTCCAGGCGGTTGCCAATTGCCGTGATTCGGATGTCAGGGTGCAAAAGCCAGAGACGCTGTGCGGCAACTTCGGCTTTGGGTTTACCGACGTCGTGCGGGGTATACAGAACCTGGCGGCCCAGGTTGGTTTCGTCAACGGTATCGAAGTCGCTGACGATCAGGTGGCCCACACCGCTGGATGCGAGGTAGGCCGCCGCCGCGCAGCCGATTCCGCCGGCACCGATCAGAAGCACGGTGCCGGCGGCAATACGTTCCTGGCCTGCCGCGCCGACCTGCGCTAGCGCATGGTGTCGGGCGTCGCGGCTCAGTGTCATCGGGCGTTCTGAATCGTGTTATTCGTCAATGACGACTTCAAGGATTGTGACGGCATCCACCGGCACGTCCTGGTGCATACCACTGTTGCCGGTTGGCACGGCGCCGATAGCATCAACAACATCCATCCCTTCGCTCACGCGGCCGAACACGGCGTAGCCAAAGTCACGTCCGCCGTGATCAAGAAAGTCGTTGTCGCGCAGGTTGATAAAAAACTGCGCGGTTGCGCTATCAACAACCTGGGTGCGGGCCATTGCGAGCGTGCCGCGCACGTTGCTCTCGCCGTTATCGGCTTCATTCTTGATCGGATCGCGCGTCGACTTTTGCTGCATGTTTTCATCCATGCCGCCGCCCTGGATCATGAAGTTCGGAATGACGCGATGAAAAATTGTGCCGTCGAAGTGCCCGTCGCGAACGTACTGGCGAAAATTCTCGGCCGAAATCGGTGCCTTTTCGTCGAATAGTTCGACGCCGATATCGCCGTGATTGGTCTTGATTGTGATCATGCTATTTCTTTTCAGTGGTTGGGGGCGCCTGTTTATCATCTAGGCGTGCGACTGTCACGCGGGGCAGACCCGCCAGGTCATTATGGCATGAGATAGCACTCCAGCCCGCCGCGGCAAGCACGCCAGCGACCGCCGCTTGTTGCTCGGCGCCGTGTTCCAACATGAACCAGCCATCAGTGGCCAGGATTGCCCCGCAGTCGCGCGCCAGGATTCGAATATCGTCAAGCCCGTCCTGACCGGCAGCCAGCGCACTCAGCGGTTCGTGCGTCAGCGATTTCAAGGCGTCGTCGTCGTCGCGCACGTAGGGCGGATTGGAGACGATGATGTTGAAGCGTTGGTCGACAACCGGAGCAGTCCAGCTGCCTTCGACGAACTCGACGTTTGCAAGCTCAGCGGCGCGCGCATTTTCGCGAGCGATGGCCAGCGCGTCGCCACTTAAGTCCGTTGCGGTGACGTTGCAAAGGCGACGTTCCGAGGCGAGCGCAATGGCAATGGCACCGCTGCCGGTACCGAGGTCGAGAATCTCCCATTCGGCTTTGCGCGGGATTTCACGCAGGGCGAGATCTACGAGCAACTCGGTTTCGGGGCGCGGCACGAGCGTAGCCGGGCTCACCTGCAACTCCTGCGACCAGAATTCCTTGATGCCCGTGATGTAGGCCATCGGTTCACCGCTTGCCCGTCGCTCTACCAGGCGCTCGAAGCGCTCCAGTGAGAGCTTGTCCAGCTCATCCTCCGGATGGGCGAACACGTAACTGCGCGCGACGTCGATCGTGCGCGTCAGCAGCAACTCGGCATCGAGTCGCGGCGACTCGCTGACCGCCGAGAGCCGGTCAGTCGCGTCCGCTATGGCAGCATCAAGCCTCAATTCCAAGTACACTCGCCGAAAATTATTATTGTCATTGACCCGCTTATGAACGTCTATTCCAACATCCTCGAGATGGTAGGTAAAACCCCGATGCTCGAGGTGACCCATATTGACACGGGTCCGTGCCGCCTGTTTCTGAAGCTCGAGCTCATGAACCCGGGGGGGTCGATCAAGGATCGCATCGGCATCTCGATGATCGAGCAGGCCGAAAAGCGCGGTGATATCAAGCCCGGCGACACGATCGTCGAGGCAACCGCCGGCAACACCGGGCTCGGGCTGGCGCTGGTCGCGGCGCAGAAAGGCTACCGGCTGATCATTGTGCTGCCGGACAAGATGAGCCAGGAGAAAATTTTCAACCTGCGCGCGATGGGCGCCGAGGTCATCCTGACACGGTCCGATGTCGGCCGCGGCCATCCGGAGTATTACCAGGATCTCGGCCGATCCGTCGCCGAGGAGGAAGGCGCGTACTTCATCAACCAGTTTGGCAACCCGGACAATCCGCTCGCGCACGAAACCACGACGGGCCCGGAAATTGTTGAGCAAATGGGCGGCGACCTGGACGCAATCGTACTTGGCGTAGGCTCGAGCGGCACGGTCAGCGGCCTTGGCAAGTACCTGGAAGAGCACGCTCCGGACGTTGATCTGGTACTGGCCGATCCGGTTGGATCCGTGCTGACGGACTACATCAACAAGGGCGAGCTGGGCGAGGCCAGCAGCTGGCTTGTCGAGGGCATCGGTGAGGACTTTATTCCCGACATCGCCAACTTCGACAAGGTCGTGAAAGCCTACGCGATCAGCGATGCCGAATCCTTTGCGACCGCGCGTGAATTGTTGAAGAAAGAAGGCATCCTCGCGGGATCGTCGTCGGGCACACTGCTGTCTGCAGCGCTCAAGTATTGCCGCGAACAGACTGAGCCGAAGACCGTTGTTACGTTCGCCTGCGATACGGGCAACAAGTACCTGTCAAAACTGTTTAACGATTTCTGGATGGAAGACCAGGGCTTCATCCAGCGCGAAAGCTACGGCGATTTGCGTGACCTCATCGGTCGCCTGCACGGCGAAAGGGCAACGATTACGGTTGGTCCATCAGACGTGCTGACTACAGCACACAATCGCCTGCGCAACGCCGGCTTTTCGCAGTTACCCGTTATGGAAGATGGCAAGCTGGTTGGCGTCGTGACCGAGGACGCGATCATCCAGTTCGTCTACGGCAAGCCGGAGCTCATGAATGCACCGGTTCAGGACGCGATGGAGTCGGCCTTTATCAGACTCGACAAATCCGAGAGCGTGAACAACTGTGTCGCGATGCTGCGCGTGCAGCCCTATGCGGCGATACTGGACGGGGACGATTTTCTCGGCCTGATCACACGTTCTGATGTACTCAACTACCTGCGACGGCAAATATAAGATGGCAGACAAAGACAACAAACACGCATTCGCAACGCGCGCAATTCACGCCGGCCAGTCGCCGGACCCGACGACCGGCGCGATCATGCAGCCCATTTACGCGACCTCGACGTATGTGCAGTCGAGCCCCGGTGTGCACCAGGGTTACGAATATTCGCGTACGCAAAATCCGACACGCATGGCCTTTGAACGCTGTGTTGCAGACCTCGAATCGGGGACGCACGGATTTGCGTTTGCGTCGGGCATGGCCGCGACCGCCACAATTCTCGAACTAATCGACAGTGGCGATCACGTCATCGCGATGGACGACCTCTACGGCGGCACACGCCGGCTGTTCGCCGGTGTGCGCGAGCGCAGCGCTGGCCTTAATTTCAGCTTTGTCGACATGACCGATGTCGATGCGTTTGAGGACGCGTTTACGAACCAGACACGCATGGTCTGGATCGAGACGCCAACGAATCCGCTGCTGAAGATTGTCGACCTCGAAGCGATTATCGCGATTGCCCGGCAGCGCGACGCGATTGTCATTGTCGACAATACGTTCGCAACGCCGTACCTGCAGCGACCGCTCGAGTTCGGCGCCGATATCGTCATGCACTCGGCAACGAAGTTCCTCAACGGTCATTCCGACATGGTGGGTGGCATCGCGGTAACGGCCCGCGACGACATCGCCGAGCAGATGGGCTACCTGCAGAACTCAATCGGCTCTGTGTCTGGTCCGTTCGACAGTTTTCTCGCACTGCGCGGGCTCAAGACGCTTGATGTCAGAATGGAGCGTCATTGTCGCAGCGCGCAGGCTATTGCTGAATGGCTCGAACAGGACAGCCGCGTCGAAAGCGTGCTGTACCCGGGTTTGCCGTCGCACCCGCACCACGATCTCGCGTCACGCCAGATGGACGGTTTCGGCGGAATCGTTACATTCTTCACCAAAGGTGATATCGAAACCGCACGTACATTCCTTGAGAAGTGCGAAGTGTTTGCACTGGCCGAGAGCCTCGGCGGTGTCGAAAGTCTCGTCGATCATCCGGGCATCATGACGCACGCGAGCGTGCCGCTGGAGGAGCGCGAGAAGCTGGGCATCAGTGATCAGTTGATCCGCTTGTCGGTGGGCATCGAAGCGCTCGACGACCTGATCGCCGACCTGGATCGCGCGCTGGGCTAGATCTTCCTGCAGACGCGTTAAAGCACGGGGCTCACGACGGCAGGCCGCCGTTCAGTCCCCCAAGGCCGCGAGTTGATCGGCCTGGTACTCATTGGTCAGCGGGTCAATAACCTGGTTCATGCCACCTTCGAGAATCTCGTCGAGCTTGTACAGAGTCAGGTTGATTCGGTGGTCGGTCACGCGGCCCTGCGGATAGTTGTAGGTACGAATGCGTTCGCTGCGATCACCCGATCCAACCAGCAGCTTCCGCTTCTCGGCGTGTTCTGCCTCCTGCGCCGAGACCTGCGCATCGAGGAGCCTTGCCTGCAGCAACGACATCGCGCGGGCGCGGTTCTTGTGCTGCGAACGTTCGTCCTGGCACTCAACGACGATCCCGGTCGGTAAATGCGTCAAGCGCACGGCGGAGTCGGTCTTGTTGACGTGCTGGCCGCCGGCACCTGACGCACGATAAGTGTCAACGCGCAAATCGGCGGCATTGATCTCAATTTCCTCGACCTCGTCAGGCTCGGCGAGCACAGCTACGGTGCACGCGGACGTATGTATGCGTCCCTGCGACTCGGTTGCAGGGACTCGCTGCACGCGGTGCGCGCCGGACTCGAACTTGAGCTTGGCGAAGATATTGTCGCCGGTGACGCGACTGATGATTTCCTTGTATCCGCCATGCTCGCCTTCACGCGCGGAGATGACTTCGACCTGCCACTTGTTTTGTTCGGCGAACTTCGAGTACATGCGGAACAGGTCGCCGGCGAAAATGGCCGCTTCGTCGCCGCCGGTGCCGGCTCGAATTTCAAGGTAGACGTTCGCGTCATCGTGCGGGTCGGGCGGAATCAGCGATTTCTGCAACTGCAGTAACAACGTTTCCTGGCGAGCAGTCAGTTCACTGAGTTCCTCCTGGCCCATCTCGCGGACTTCTTCGTCACTGTCGCTGGCCATTTCTTCAGCGGCTGCGATATCGTCGACCAGCGCTTCGTATTCCTTGAATAGCTCGACGACGGGCTCAACGCGGGCGTATTCCTTCGACAGATTCCGAAACTGGTTCTGGTCGGAGATGACGTCAGGGTCCGCGAGCAACCCGGCAATCTCCTCGAAGCGATCGCGCACGGATTCCAGTTTGAAGCGAATTGAATCTTTCACCGGTGACTTAGTCCTTGTCGAGCCCGAAGATCTCGCGCGCAGCGTCGAGCAACTCGTCGTTCGAGTCCTCGCCGGCTTTGCGCAGCGCAATACTCGGATTGTGCAACAGCTTCTTCATCAAAGCTGCTGTCGCAAACCTGATGGCATCTTCGGGTGATTCGCCGCGGTGCATACGTCGTAGTGCCTGTTCGACAACCTGGTCGCGCACGTTCTCGCTCGTATCGCGCAGCGTTGCGATCAACGGCACCGCCTGCTTCATGCGCTCGATACTCTGGTAGCGAGTGATCTCGTCGATCAGGATTTTTTCTGCCTCGACAGCGGCCGCTTCGCGGCTGCCCTGGCCTTCCTGGATCACGCGATCGAGATCGTCAACACTATAAAGAAACACGTCCTCAATATCGGCCGCTTCCGGCTCAATATCACGCGGTACCGCCAGGTCGACAGCGAAGATCGGGCGCCGCTTGCGCAGCCGTATTGCTTCCTGCATGTCGGCAGCCGTCACGATCGGCTCCGAGGCGGCCGTTGAGCTGATCAGGATGTCCGCCTCGGGCAGCGTGCCGGCAATGTCGGTGAGCGGCACCGCGAATCCGCCGAAGCGATGCGCGAGATCGGTCGCACGCTCGATGCTGCGGTTGGCAACGAACAGCCGGCCAATATTGCGGGCCGCGAGATGCTTGGCGACGAGTTCCATCGTCACGCCGGCGCCGATGAGCAGCGCGGTGTGCCGGTTAAAGCCGGAGAAAAACTGGTTGGCGAGATTCACCGACGCCGAGGCTACGGACACCGGGTTTACACCAATCTCCGTATCGGTACGAATCTTCTTGGCAACCGCGAAGGTGTGCTGCATAAGACGATTGAGTTCCGGCCCGACCGTGCCAACGTCCTGTGCATCACGAAACGCGTCCTTGAGTTGGCCCAGGATCTGCGGTTCCCCCAGCACCATCGAATCGAGACCGCAGGCAACGCGGAAGATATGTCGTATCGCCTCATCACCATCGAGGGTGAACAATGTATCGCTGAATCCCGGATCGAGCGCGCGATCGCTATGCAACCAGTCACGCAAACGATCGCGGCCGTCGCCTGCCGAGATGACATAAAACTCGGTGCGATTGCAGGTCGATAGCAGCACGGCTTCATCGACACCGTCGATCCCTGTGAGCCCGGCCAGCGCACGCCGCACGTCGTCGCCCGAGAACACGACTTGCTCACGTATTTCGACAGGTGCCGTGTTATGGTTCAGGCCGAGTATTTGCAGCGGCATAGCGTTAAGGCGCGGCGCCGAGGCGGCGCATAAGGATTACGGAGTGCGTATCATAAGCGAACTGTGGCGCGACTTCCTTGTCTCTTTAGGTAACCAGTCCTGAATTGCGGACAAAAATATATGCACGACATCCATCGATGGCGAACAGCACTTGCACTGATTTCGCTTATCGTCCTGAGTATTCTTCAAACGCCCGTCCGGGCGGGCGAAACGACCGAAGCCTCAGTCCTTGTCGCCGAAGCCGAGCAGGCGTTGGCAGAAAAGGAGTACCTGGAGGCCGCGGTCGCCTATCGCAAAGCCGCGGAGCTGAGCGACAGCGTTGAAGTGGCGCGCAAGGCGACGCGGGTCGCCTTCACCTATGGTTTTGACGAAGAAGCCATGGCGGCCGGCAAGCGTTGGGTCAAACTCGACAAGGAAAGCCAGGAGGCGCGTGCCTACCTTGGCCAGATTTATTTCCGACTGAGTGACCTGCGCAATTCGCGACGCCAGTATCAGCGACTGCTGAAGATCGACACGGGCGAGGACCCGGGCAAGCGCATTCTCGAGCTGCTTGACTACCTTCGCGAAGAGCGTCAGCCGGAGCGTGCCTATGAGCTGATCCGGACGCTCGCGAAACCCTACGAAGACTCCTGGTACGCGCAGTATGCGGTGGCGATCGTGGCACTGCAGGCGGGCGATTCGACAGCGGCGATGGAGCGCGCCAACATCGCGCTCAAGCTCGACCCGGATAGCGGCAAACCGCACATGATCCTGGCCAGGGCGCTGATGTTCGATGGCAAGGATGACGAGGCCATCGAGTACCTTGCCGACGTTATCGGCGACAGTCCGAACCCGGACGCCGATGCGCGCATGGAACTTGCCCTCATGTACATGCTGACTGGCCGTGACGACGACGCATTAAGCCAGGTCAGCCAGGTCATGCTCGAGAATTCCGGTCGCGTGGATGCATTGCGACTGATGGCGATCATCAACTTCCGGCTCGAGCGTATCGATGCCGCCTGGGATGACTTCGAGGACCTGCTCGCAACCGGCCAGTACCGCATGGACGCGCTCTACTATATGGCGAGGATTTCCGACTATCGCGAGGAATACGAACGGGCCGTGCGCCTGTATCGCGAGGTGCGCTGGGGAATGAATACGATTTTCTCGCAGCGCCGCGCCAGTTCGCTGCTTGCCCACCAGCTCGATGACGTCGACGGGGCGTTCCAGCTGCTGGACGAGTTCGCCGAAGCGTCACCGAACCACGCTGTCGACATGGTGGTATCGAAAGCGCAATTGCTGGTTTCCCTCGATCGCTACGATGAGGGCCTCGAACTGTTCGACAAGGCCGTCAAGTACCGCCCGGACGACGAGGAAATGATGCTGAGCCGGGCCGCGCTGCTGCTGGAAATGGATCGGCTCGACGATGCGATCGCCCAGTACCGCAAATCACTTGAGCGTTGGCCCAACAGCGCTCTGACGCTCAACGCGCTCGGATACACGCTGGCGGACCGCACCGACCAGTTTGACGAGGCCGAAGTCCTGATCCGGCGAGCCTATGAATTGCAGCCCGACAATGGCGCAATCACCGACAGCATGGGCTGGATCCTCTACAAGGTCGGCCGCAAACAAGAGGGCCTCGAATTCCTTGAGAAGGCCTACGCGATGATCAAGGATTCTGAGATCGCGGCACACATTGTCGAAGTCCTTGCCGAACTTGATCGGCGTGAAGAGGCGATGGAAATTCTCGACTCCGCCAGCCGCAGAGACCCTGACAGCGAGCTCCTCCTGGATGTACGCACACGCTATTTCCCTGATACGAGCGAGTAAGCCGGCCGCGTGGCTTGCCGTGGCACTGCTCGCGGGCTGTGCGACGACGCCGAAGAACGCGGTCGACCTTCCCGACATTTCGACCTGGGAACTGCGCCAGCAGGTCCTCGGCGACGTTGAATACTGGCAGTTTCGCGGGCGCATCGCCGTCAAGGCCGGCGACGAGGGCTTCAACGCCAAGTTCAACTGGACCCAGAACGGGGAAAACTTCGACGCCACGGTGAGCGGTCCGCTTGGTGTCGGCAAGGTCCTGATCGAAGGCGATGGCAATCGCATTGTACTCACCGACAAGGACGGCGAGAAAATGGTGCTCGACAATCCGGAGGCCGATCTCTGGTACCGCTATGGCTGGACCATTCCCGTGAACTCGTTGCGCTTCTGGGCGCTCGGCATTCCCGATCCGGGTGTGCGCGCAGTGACCGAATTCGACGAGGCGGGGCGACTGGCGCATATGGAGCAAAGTCGCTGGCGTGTAGATATCTCGCGTTATCGCGAGGCAGCCGGGCAGATCATGCCGCGCACGTTGACCGCCACAAACCCCGATACGCGGGTGCGAATGGTGATTGACCGCTGGATATTTTTCGAGCGTTGACACCCGATAACCCGGCCCGCACAATTGCGCCGCAGGCAGCCTGATCATCAGGCTGCAGGCCAACGATTGGGGCGTAGCCAAGCGGTAAGGCATCGGGTTTTGATCCCGTGATTCGCAGGTTCGAATCCTGCCGCCCCAGCCATTTCTCACCGCTAAGGGGATATCGTGGATCTCGCAACAATGGCCGTTTTTACGGGTAATGCTCACCCGCAACTGGCCCGCAACATCGCGCGCTGCCTGAGAATCCCGTTAGCTCGCGCCCAGGTAGGGCGCTTCTCCGACGGCGAATTCAACGTCGAGATTCTTGAGAACATTCGCGGCCGGGAAACCTTCATCATCCAGCCGACCTGTCCGCCGGCCGCCGAAAACCTCATGGAACTGCTGGTCATGGTCGATGCCGCACGCCGTGCATCGGCCGCCCGCATTACCGCCGTGATCCCCTATTTCGGGTTTGCCCGCCAGGACCGCCGGCCGAGATCGTCCCGTGTTCCGATTACCGCCAAGCTGGTTGCGAAAATGATCGCCGCCGCCGGTGTTGATCGTGTGCTGACCGTTGACCTGCATGCCGACCAGATCCAGGGTTTTTTCGATATCGCCGTGGACAATGTCTACGCGTCGCCGCTGTTGCTTGGTGACGTCTGGAAGCAGAAGTACCCGGATATGGTCGTGGTGTCGCCGGACGTTGGTGGCGTTGTCCGTGCCCGCGCATTGGCGAAGCGACTCGGCGACGCCGATCTCGTCATCATCGACAAACGCCGTGCCAAGGCGAATCAGTCCGAGGTGATGAATATTATTGGTGAGGTCGAGGGTAAGAACTGCGTCATGATCGATGACATGGTCGATACCGCGGGCACCCTTTGTCATGCAGCGGGCGCGCTAAAAGAGCACGGTGCTGCGAGTGTTGCTGCCTACATCACGCATGCCGTGTTGTCCGGCCCGGCCGTTTCCCGAATCACCGAATCGAACCTCGATGAGGTGGTCGTAACGGATACGATTCCGTTGAACGAAGAAGCCCAGGCGTGCACCAAGATCCGCCAGCTCTCGACAGCGGAATTGCTCGCGGAGACGATGCGCCGTATCTCGGACGAAGAGTCCGTTTCCTCTCTTTACGTCGACTAGACGACCAGCCGAGCAGGCAAGACCGTGCCAACATCGATTCTGACGCAGGTTTCGATGATGGTGATCGGCTTTTCGATCTTTGCGGCAATGCTGCTCTTGATCGCCTACCTGTTTTTTATACGGGACATGCGCAAGACACCGGCCAGCATGGTGGCCTGCACGTTATTGCTGACATCACTGACCTGCCTGCAGCTGGCGCATTGGTTTTTCCTGCAAACCGACGCAGACTTGTTTGCGAGCCGCGGCTATGTCGCGGCGCTGTTGCTGACACCGCCGTCGTTTTATTTTTTCTCGCGCGAGGTCCTGCAGCCCGGTACGAAACTGGTGCCGTCCGACATTGTTCACTTCCTGCCGGTTACACTGAGTTTCGTTTTGCCGGCCAATTTTGTCGTCCCCGTGGCGCTCACGATTGGCGCCGGCTACTCGATCTGGTTAGTCCGGGTCGTGGTAAAAATTCGCAGCCAGGTGCGGCGCTTCAAGTTCGAAGTTTTCTTTTTCGGGTTTTTCGCACTGGTTGCGGTGCTGGTGCTGTTTCTCGCTATTGCGTCATCCCATGTGCCGCCCGAGGTGTTCTACCTGACGTATGCCAATATGACCGGGCTGGCGATGTTCCTGGTGCTGGGTGCACTAGTCAGCTTCCCGGACCTGCTTACTGATATCTCCGCCGCGGCGGAGCTGACCTATGCATCCTCGACGCTCAACAATGTGGACGTTGACGACAAGCTCGGTGACTTAAGACGTCTCATGGAAGACGACAAATTATTCCAGAACGAAAATCTGAACCTGGGTCTGTTGGCCGAGGCACTTGAGCTTACGCCACATCAACTTTCCGAGATGATCAATACACAGTTTGGCTACGGCTTTTCGCGCTACATTCGCGAACAGCGAGTCGCCGAAGCCAGGAAGTTACTGCGTACGGATCGCAAGTCCTCGGTGCTCGCGATCAGCATGATGATCGGCTTTAAATCACAATCAAATTTCTACACGGCGTTTCGTGAAGTGACCGGACAATCGCCGGGCGAATACCGCAAGAACTCCTGATTTATCAAGCAGAACACTCGTAACTAATTGATTTGTAAGCGGTAGAGACCTATCTATTCCTGAATGCTCTTTTCGGAAGCCATGCCTTCCGTCGCTCCGTAATGTGGCTTTCGACATCCACGGAAACCAAAGGAGCAGTACCGTGCTTACATCAACGACGTACCTCACATACATCATTATCAGCATCTTTATCACGGTCTTCGTGTCGCGATCGCTGAGCAAGAACGGCATCGCGTTCCTGGTCGCCGGCTTCAAGGGCAACCGCGACCTGGCCGAATCAACCAACCACCTGCTGGTCGTAGGCTTCTACCTCGTCAATCTTGGTTTCGTCTTGCTGCGCATGCGGACGGACGTCTACATCGACTCGGTAGAGGGAATGATCTCCTACCTGGCGTCCGGAGTCGGACTCGTCCTGCTCGTCCTCGGCCTGATGCACTTCTTCAATATGTTCGTGATTCATCGCATCAGCCGCAGCGACCTGGACCTGTTTGCGACGAGTCACGGCGAGTCATAACCGAATGGGCGGTGGCACGAGGCTGCCACCGCCCCTCAGCGGAGAAGTGCTATGAAAATCCTACGTCGCATGTTGCTGGCCGGCCTGTGTGCACCTTTTGCCGTAATTCCGGCCGTCTTTGTCGCAATGCTCGCCGTGCACATCGTCGATATCGTTCAGATCGACTTCCTTGCGCAGCATCGAGTGAAAGAAATCGTCGACAGCTTCGAGGTTGCCGTCGTACTGGCTGTTTACGGCGTTTTCTTCGGCTGGTTTCTGATGCCTGTCATCGGATTCCCGGCTTACGCGCTGTTGCGATTGGGTGGACTCGATCAACCGGCACCGGCGGCACTGGTCGGCGCCACTATCGGTGCTCTGGTCGCTGTCAGTTTCGTCGATGCATCGGAGCCCATGCTCCTGGTTGTGATGACCACGTGCGGGGCCAGTGTGGCGGCCGTGTTTTGCCATGTTGCCAACGTGGGCGCCGAAGCCGTCTGACCCATCGTGCATTGCCCCTTCTAATAGGTCGCGGATTCGGTTAAGATGCGCGACCTCTTGCGGGTTGGTCGCGATCCGTTTGGGTAAATTATCTCTTATAATCAATCAGTTAAGGAGTTCGTCATGGCTGACGAAATCAACCTGATTGCGGAGTTCCGTGAAGACCAGGGGAAAGGTGCGAGCCGCCGCCTGCGTCGAGAAGGAAAGGTACCCGCAGTCATCTACGGCGCCGGCCGTCCGCCGCGTTCCGTAGCATTTGACCATAACAAGGTCTTGCACCAGCTCGAGCAGGAATCGTTCTATTCGAGTGTCCTGACCGTCAAGGTTGGCGACAAGAGCCAGTCTGTGATCGTCAAAGACATCCAGCGTCATCCCGCTCGTCCGATCATCATGCACATGGATTTCCAGCGCATCGTTGACGACGTTGAGATCCGCATGAACGTGCCGCTGCACTTCATGGGCGCCGAAGTCGCGCCGGGCGTGAAGCAGGGTGGTGGTACCGTGTCGCAGATCATGAACGACGTCGAGGTGGCGTGTCTGCCGAAGCACCTGCCGGAATACCTCGAAGTGGATATCTCCGGGCTTGAGCTTGACGAGATGCTGCACCTTTCGGACATCAAGTTGCCAGACGGCGTCGAGATTCCGGAACTCGCACAGGGTCCGGAACACGATCACGCGATCGTTTCTGTCCACGTCATCAAGGCGGCTCCTGTCGAAGAGGAAGAGACGGAAGACGCTGCCGAGGGCGAAGGCGAAGAGGGCGAAACTGCTGCAGACGGTGGCGATGCGCCAGCCGAGGACGGCGGAGAGGACTAGGTCCTCCTGCCAGGAATCGCGAAAAGACCGCCGCATGGCGGTCTTTTTGTTTAGAATTTCGCCGCAATGAAGACACCGATTCGAATTATCGCCGGACTCGGCAATCCCGAGGACAAGTACGAACGTACCCTGCACAACGCCGGGTTCTGGTTCGCGGACGCGATTGCGCGCAAATACGGTGGCTCATTCCGGTACGAGAAGAAATTCGACGCTGACATCTGTCGTGTGAACGTGCGCGGCGACGATGTTTGGCTCATCAAGCCGCAAAGCTACATGAACTGCAGCGGCCAGCCCGTGCGCGGCATGCTCGACTACTACCGGCACAGAGCGTCCGAGTTGCTGGTCGCGCATGACGAGATCGACCTGCCGGTCGGTACCGTGCGACTCAAGCATGCGGGCGGTCACGGCGGTCACAACGGCATCCGCGATGTGATCAAGCATTGTGGCAACGACTTCATGCGCCTGCGACTCGGTGTCGGGCATCCCGGCGAAAAGAGCAAGGTGACGAACTACGTACTGAAACGCGCCTCGGCAGATGTCGAAGCGGCTGTTGAACGCAACATTGATGATGCAATCGCTGTCCTGCCCGAATTGCTGGACGGCGACGGCAACGCGGCAATGAAAAAGCTGCATACGAAGGATTAAGCAAAGATGGCAATTACCTGCGGCATCGTTGGTCTGCCCAACGTTGGCAAATCAACCTTGTTCAATGCGCTGACCGCAGCCGAGATTGCGGCCGAGAACTATCCGTTCTGCACCATCGAACCCAATGTCGGTGTCGTGCCGGTGCCCGATCCCCGCCTCGATGTACTGGCTGGCATCGTGAAGCCAGAGAAAGTCCTGCCGACCACCATGGAATTTGTCGATATCGCAGGGCTGGTAGCGGGCGCGTCGAAAGGTGAGGGCCTTGGCAACCAGTTCCTCGCAAACATTCGCGAGACCAATGCGATTGCCCACGTTGTCCGTTGCTTTGAGAATGATGACGTCACTCACGTATCGGGCACGATCGATCCGCTCGACGACATTGAGACCATCAACACAGAGCTCGCGCTTGCAGACCTGGAGTCCGTTGAGCGGCAGCTCGACAAAGTGTCGCGTACGGCGAAGACTGGCCAGAAAGACGCTATTGCGAACCGGGACGCGATGGCCGGCATCAAGGCACACCTCGACGAGGGACTGCCGGTGCGTTCGATGCAGCTCAGCGACTTGCAGGTGGAAATCCTGGAGAGCGTTCACCTGATTACCCAGAAGCCGGTCATGTACGTGGCGAACGTCTCCGAGGACGGATTTGAAAACAATCCGCACCTTGATGCTGTCCGCGAGTATGCAGAGAAAGAGGGTGCCGAGGTTGTTGCCATTTGTGCGTCGATCGAAGCCGAGATTGCTTTGCTTGACGATGAAGACAAGGCCGACTTCTTAAGCGACCTCGGATTCGACGAGCCGGGTTTGAATCGCGTGATCCGTCACGGCTACTCATTGCTCGGACTGCAGACTTATTTCACCGCAGGGCCCAAGGAAGTCCGCGCCTGGACGACCAAAGTCGGCGCAACCGCACCGCAGGCCGCCGGCGAGATTCATACGGATTTCGAGAAAGGCTTTATTCGCGCCGAAGTCATCGGCTACGACGACTACGTCGCCGGCAACGGCGAACAGGGTGCGAAGGAAGCGGGTCGGCTACGCCTGGAAGGCAAGGAATACATCGTCAACGAAGGCGATGTCATGCACTTTCGATTTAACGTTTAGTCGATTCCTGGCCGAACTTCGGCAACGACCAGTTGTAGATGATCGCGAGCGCCCGGACCACAAATCCGATAGTTACCGCAATGGCAAGCGACAACCATTCACTGGCGCCCAGCGAATCGGCTGCGACATACGCCAGGCTCGCGGCGAATGCGGCTGTCGCGTAAATCTCCTGCGACAGGATAAGCGGGATCTCATTGCAGATGATGTCGCGGATCATGCCGCCGGTAACTGCCGTAGCGACACCCAGTAACACAGCGACGAGTGGCCCCGTGTCATGCGCGAGGCTGATCTGCGTGCCGAGCGTTGCGAACAGGGCAAGGCCCATGGCATCCATCCAGACCAGAAGACGGCGTCGGTTACCCGGCTTCCATGAGGTGAAGAAGATCACCAGTGCCGCCACGATCGCGACGACGACATAGCGATTGTCCGCGATCCAGAACACGGGCGTCCGGTCGATGATGACGTCCCGAATCGTGCCGCCGCCGATCGCGGGCATCAATGCAAGGACGATGAAGCCGAAGATATCCATCTGCTTGCGAGAGGCGGCAAGGGCGCCTGTGACGGCGAAAGCCGCGGTGCCGAGCATTTCCAGCAGGTAGATGAAATCCATGCGCGCAGCGTACCGGAAAGCTCTCGAAAATGCGGGTAAACTGCCTTGACAGCGCGGGGGCTTGATCGGACAATCTGCGCCCCCCAAAACATCGGTGATGTAGCTCAGATGGTCAGAGCGACGGACTCATAACCCGTAGGTCGGTGGTTCAATTCCACCCATCACCACCAGTAAAGAAAAAGGGCGCCCGGCGGGCGCCCTTTTTCTTTACCTGCATGATGACGTGTAATCAAACTACCGAAGGTGGTTCAATCGAGCGCGGCGCAGCCCGCGAGATGCCGAGCGAAGCGAGGCCCATTCCACCCATCACCACCAGACAGGAAAAAGGGAGCCGGATGGCTCCCTTTTTTATGGCTAAAGTCCTCAGCAAATAGACAACTAAAAAGGTAACGCTGCTCAGAAGTGGCTTCAATTAGCAGACTGAATATTTTCGTCCAGTCCCCGGCGCAGCACTTCCAGCGCTTCCTCGGCGCGACCACTCTCTTTGAGAATGTCGC
>JBCAZN010000010.1:0-17158 GCA_038533035.1 Pseudomonadota bacterium | reverse complement strand
GTATTCGCAAGTACCTGCAAACCGCGGAGCAGTACGAAGCCGAAAACGTATTTAGCGCACTCGATATACCCATAAGCCTTGTCGTTCCGGCCTTCAACGAATCAGCATCGATCATCACATCGGTCAAAGCAATGCTGCAGCTGGAGTACCCGCAGTACGAGCTCATCGTTGTCAACGACGGTTCGACTGATGACACGTTGCAAAAGCTCATTGACGAATTTGATCTCCGGGAATTTCCGGAAGCGTATCGAGCTCGCGTGCAGTCGACCGAGGTGCGCGGCATTTATCGGTCAACTCGAATTCGCAACCTGCGCGTCGTCGACAAGGTTAACGGCGGCAGCAAGGCCGATGCGTCAAATGCCGGCATCAATGCATGCCGCTATCCACTCGTGTGCGTTGTCGACGCCGACTCGGTGTTGCAGCCGGACAGTTTGCGCCGTGTGGTCCGGCCGTTCCTCGAAGACCCGACGACAGTCGCAGTCGGCGGAACAGTAAGAATCGCGAACGGATGTACGGTGCGACAGGGCTTTCTCGAGAAAGTCGGCTTGCCGACCAACTTCCTCGCACTCGTCCAGGTGGTCGAGTATCTGCGTGCCTTCCTGTTCGGGCGCATGGGATGGTCACCGATCAACGGCCTGCTGATCATTTCCGGGGCATTCGGTTTGTTTCACAAGGAAACGCTGGTCGAAGTCGGTGGTTTCAACCCGGACGCCGTCGGCGAGGACATGGAACTCGTGCTGCGCATGCACCGCTTGCTCAAAGCGAAGAAGCGACCATACCGAATCACGTTCGTGCCGGATCCGGTCTGCTGGACTGATGCGCCTGAAAACCTGAAAGACCTGAAGGGACAGCGCGTTCGCTGGCAGCACGGGCTCGGCCAGGCGTTGATGCTCAACAAGGAGCTGATCAACAACCGGCACGGCGGTGCGGTTTCCTGGATCGCAATTCCGTTTTACATGATCTTTGAGCTGTTTGGTCCGATCATCGAGGTGGCAGGATACTTCTTCATCATCCTGTGCGCGTGGATGGGCTGGCTGTCGTGGCCCGAAGCCGGGATTTTTCTCGGGCTAGCCATTGGACTTGGCGTGTTGCTGTCGACGAGCGCCATTATGCTCGAGGAACTTTCGTTTCATATGTACCCGAAAGCCCGCCAGCTCGGCATGCTGTACCTGATTGCTATCGTCGAGAACTTCGGTTTCCGGCAACTCACGGCGATCTGGCGGTTCCAGGGATTGGTACGCTGGTTACGTGGTCGCGAGCACAAATGGGAAACGATTACACGCAGCTCAAGCCTTGCGGACGAGTCGTAACGACGACTTGAACTGATTGCGCGAGCTAGAGTGCTTGCTTTCCGGACGACACCGCGGTCCAGACACGAAAAAAGTTGCCGCCCATGACCTTGCCGACATCGTCGTCACTGTAGCCACGCTGCAAAAGCTCAGCCGCAACAGAGCGAAAATTCGCATTTTCGAAGCCCTTGCTGTAGCGCGACACGCCGCGCAGGTCGGAACCGATGCCAACATGGTCGATGCCGCCTACAGCAATGACGTGCTCAATGTAGTCGACCATTCTTTCAACAGTCTCGATGTGCCGGCCATGCGGCCAGATGCCAATGACGCCGCCCTTCTCGGCGATCGCACGAATCTCCTGGTCATTCACGGCGCGGTCGTGGTCGGTAAATTCCCGCACACCGCCGTGACTGAAAATCACCGGGTGCCGGGAAATTTCGAGTACATCCATGATGGTTTCGTTGTTGGCGTGCGCCAGGTCGATGACGATACCGAGATGATTGGCGTCTTTGACGACCTCGCGACCAAACTCGGTCAGTCCGCCCGGTGAATACGGATAGGTCTGGACATGGCCAAGTTCGTTTGCGCGAAAGTGCACCAGCTGAATCAGTCGTAAGCCGAGGCCATGCATCTCGTGCAGGTTTTCGATACGGCCTTCAAGTGCGTCTGCCCCTTCCAGCGCCGGCATGATTGCAACCGCGCCGCGTTCGCGCGCCGCGATGACATCCTGCGGTGTATCGGCGAAAACCGCGATGCCCAGCTCAACGGTTTTCGCAAGCCGTTGTAGCCGGTCGGCCGATAGCGCGTAGGTCACACCGGGTTCCGGCTTGTATTCGCCCCGCTCGACTTCGCTGCCATCTGTGTTCACATAGCCGCCGCCATATGCCATGTCAGTGGAAATATTTGCGACCACGAGGTCTACGTGACTCTTTTTATAGAGCGCAATCTCCTCGGCAGCGATGTGTGGAACGTTGGCACGATGAAACCGGCTGGGATGCGCGTGCATGTCGGCGAATACGTGTGTTTCGTGTATTGCGGCAATCTTTGCTGCGATGTCCGCGGCTAGTTCGGGCGCTGTATCCGGTGCCTCGCTGCAGGACGCAAGACCGATGACCGCAATTAGCGCAAGTGGTCGTCTGTTCATGCAACAAAGCATACACTGTTCACAATGAAGGTAGTCGCCGCAATTCGGTCGTTTCTAAAGTACGGGATACTGACCGTCGTGCTCGTGAGCACCCTTTCCCTGGCCTGGCTGCGCTGGGACGCCGGTCGGTCGCGCGACGCGTGGTTTGGCGAGCGACAGGGGCAAATTGCCGATGTAGACACCGAGCTGTCAGTCACCCCGTTCGACCAGTTATCCCAGTCGGTTCGCCTGACCTCCAGTTCGGGGCTCGAGGTTTCCATGCGCGTGGTTCGCAATGCGGACACTAACGAGCCTCGGCCGGTCATCGTGGTACTCGGGGGCCATCGCACCGGGCGCGATGCGGTCGATTTGTTCGGCGACGTCGGGGATCGCGCCGTCGTTGGCGTAGACTACCCTTACAATGGACCGGAAAAAGTCAAAGGCTTCCTGCAAACCGTAACGACGATTCCCGCTGCCCGGCAAGCATTTCTGGACACTGTTCCCGCCATACAGCTCACTCTCGACTGGCTGGTCGAGCAAACCTGGGTGGACACAGAAAACATCATCCTGATCGGCGCGAGCCTGGGCGCACCGTTTGCATCTGCCGTAGCGCATCGCGATACGCGGATTTCGAGCCTCATTCTTGTGCACGCCGCGGCGGACAATCGACTGTGGGCGGAGGTGCAGGTGGCGCGACGCGTGGATACAGAAGCGCTGCACTATCCGGTTGGCACGATTGTGTACTGGCTCGCGTACGGACCGATCTTTGATACCAGTGAACACATCGCAAAGGTCGCGCCGCGGCCTGTACTTATAATTGCGGCTCGCGACGACGAGCGAACGCCAGCGGACCAGGCGCAGCTATTGTTTGATGCCGCCGGCGAGCCCCGGCGCCTGCGCTATACGGACGGCAAGCACGTGCAGCCGAATCGACCGGGAGTGGTCGCAGAGTTACTGCAGATTGCCAACGAGGAGATGGACTTCCTGATGCAGCAACCGTGAGATCTAACCTCTGCCGCGCGTTCGCGTTTTGCCTTGCTTTGCATTTTTTTCGATGAACTCGATAATCATGCCCGCGACGTCTTTACCGGTTGCTGCTTCGATTCCCTCGAGGCCAGGACTCGAATTGACTTCCATGACGACCGGCCCATGATTGGATCGCAGCAGATCGACACCGGCCACGTTCAGGCCCATTACTTTTGCCGAACGCACCGCGGTTGAGCGTTCTTCCGGCGTTAGCTTGATCAGTTTTGCGGTTCCGCCGCGGTGCAGGTTCGAACGAAACTCGCCCTCCTTGCCCTGGCGTTTCATTGCCGCGACCACCTTGCCACCAACAACAAAGCAACGCAGGTCGGCGCCACCGGCTTCGGCGATGTATTCCTGCACCATGAAGTTGGCCTTGAGGCCGCGAAACGCCTCGATCACACTTTCTGCCGCCTTTCGCGTTTCTGCGAGAACCACGCCGACACCCTGGGTGCCTTCGAGCAGCTTGATGACCAGCGGCGCACCGCCCGCAATCTTGATCAGGTCTTCTGTGTCATCGGGCGAGTTCGCAAAACCTGTCACGGGCAGACCGATGCCTTTTCGCGCGAGCAGTTGTGACGCGCGCAGCTTGTCTCGCGAGCGACTGATGGCGACGGACTCATTGACGTTGTATACGCCCATCATTTCGAACTGGCGCACAACCGCCGTGCCGTAAAATGAGATGGACGCACCGATGCGCGGAATAATGGCATCGACGCCAACAATCGACTCGCCCTTGAGGTGGATGCTCGGGTTATGGCTCGTGATGTTCATGTAGCAGCGCTTGTGGTTAATCACTGGCATTTCGTGCCCGCGTTCCTGCCCCGCCTCGACAAGACGTCGAGTTGAGTAGAGATTCCTGTTAGTCGATAAAATAGCGATCTTCATTGGTGTTTCCTCGCACAGAGCGTGCTTCTTGTGTCATTCCGGAGTTAGACGGGCGATGATTCGACGTCGTGCACTTCAGTGAAGGTGCCGACAAGATCTTCAGCCTGCGCTACATCCTTGAAAGACGCAACGTTGAAGAGTGCGTCGCCCTCAAGGGCCAGTGGCAGGTTGCTACAGCCAATGACGATGCCATCAAAAGGCGCCGCAACGACATTTTCCGCATTACCAAGCGGATCGCTGATCACCGCCATCTTCTCACCTTTGCTGACGCTATTGCCAAGCTTAACTTTGCCGCCGACGATGCCGCTGGCGGGAGCCCTGACCCAGGACGTCGATTTGGCGATCACTGGCGCTACCTTTTTCGAGCGCGCCTTCGCTGGCAACATTCCGATATTGCGCATGACGTTTAAAATGCCTCGTATGCCGCCGCGGATCCCAACTTCGTCGAAGCGCAGCGCCTCACCAGCCTCATAGATAAGTATGGGCAGGTGCTTCTCAGCCGCATACGCACGCAGCGATCCATCCAGCAATTTTGAATTGATGATAACGGGAGCGCCGAATGCCTTGGCGATTTCAAGCGTCGCTTTGTCGTCGAGATTGGCGCGAATCTGAGGCAGGTTGGAGCGATTGATCGCGCCCGTATGCAGATCGATTCCGAAATTGGCTTTTGCCACGATTTCACGCGTAAAAAGGTGCGCAAGTCGCGAGGCAATCGATCCCTTTGCGGTTCCCGGGAAAGACCGATTCAGGTCACGCCGGTCCGGAAGGTAACGTGACTGATCGAGGAAGCCGTGTACATTCACAATGGGTACGGCGACCAGCGTGCCGCGGATTGAGCTGAGTGCCTTCCTTTTCAGCAAGCGGCGGATTATCTCGACGCCATTGAGCTCGTCGCCATGCACCGCTGCGGAGACAAAAAGTACAGGGCCGGCCCTGCGACCGGAAATCACCTTTACAGGCATGCTCAACGAGGTGGCTGTGTACAGATCAGCCACCGGCAGGCTCAAGCTGATTCGCTCACCCGGGTTGATCGTGTATTCGCCTATGGTCAGTGGTTTGTTTGCAGCCATTCGGTTTCAGCTTCCCCTTTTTTTCTTTTTTCTCTTGCCGACAAGGTAAGAGCGCGCTGGATTGACCTGCGCGCGACCCTTGATTGCCGTACGGCCAAGCAGCATCCGGAACAACATGTTGTCGCGAGCCGTTAGCGTCGCTTCGATAGGCCAAGAGTGCTTGCCAATTGCCAAAGTCGTTGCGATCACGATGCGCTCTTCCTTGTGGCCACCGGAATCGGTGACAACACGCCGCTCCAGGACGTCGGCGACGCACTTGACGACGGTTGCGTCATCTTTCTGTATGGGATGAATGCTGAACGCCACGCGTTCCTTGCCATCTTCGACCAATGTCTCAAGTTCGAATGCATGAATTGCCGACGTTCGGGCACCGGTATCTACCTTGACCTTGATCGCATCGATGCCGAGGTCTGGTAAACGCACCCACTCGCGCCAGCCAAGCGTAATTAATTCTTTTTCTTTACTCATTATTCATGATGTCACACGCAATATAGCCCAAGTCGCGTACAGCAATAGAAAAGCGATACCAACACCGCGACCGAGTCGGGCTTTACCGAATATAAAGATCGGGATCAGAGAGAATGCGAATACGAGCGAAACACCAAGATCGACAAGCCCGCCACGCGGTATTACCACGGGCTCGAGCAATGCGCTCGCGGGTAATACTAGCAGTGTATTGAACAGATTGGAGCCAACAATATTACCAAGCGCGAGGTCCGACTCGCGCCTCGCGGCCGCGATTACCGACGTTACGAGTTCAGGCGCGCTGGTGCCAAGCGCGACAATGAACAGTCCGACAATTGCGCCCGACACGTCCAGACGTTCAGCCAGTATCACGCTGTGCCGCACGGTCATCTCACCGCCGACGTACAAAAGCCCAACACCGCCGAGGACGAATGCCGCACTAAACCGGCCAGTCGACTCTGTCTGTAGCAACGGATTGGCTTCAATATTTGCGAGCAACGGATCGGATCCCTGGCTGCGTACGAAGTCGAGTGTGGTGATGTAGAGAAAAATTCCAAAGATCAGCAGCAATACAATGGCATCCGAGCGGCTGATTTTTGCAACTGAACCCTCAAAAAACGGGTCCATGGATATGACGGTCAGTACAGCAGTGCCGAGCAGCAACAGCGGCAACTCACGCTGCACGAGCTGACCCTGAATATCGATTGGGCGAAGTAATGCTGCAGCACCTAATACCAGTGCGAGATTCGCGATGTTTGAGCCAACAACGTTGCCAAACGCGAGCTCGGTCGCACCGCGGGTAACGCCAATGACGTTGACGACCAGTTCCGGCATGCTGGTGCCGAACGCAACGATCGTCAATCCGACAACCATCGGCGACACACCAAGGCGTGTGGCCACCTGGGACGACCCGTGAACCAACGCCGTACCACCACCAATCAGCAAAACAATTCCGAGCAGAATTGCGCCAATCGTCAACATAAAGGCTCCCGCAACCAATGAACAGTTTCGACAAAGCGCTGCGGCTCAATTATCGATACCGGCGTGCCAATTCAGTATACACCGACAAACTGACACTGATTGCGAACACGGTAGTAGACTGGGCGGTCCATGCCTTTTAATACGAAAATATTCCTGGTCCCGGTTCTGTTATTGCTGCCGGCAATCGGCACCGCGGAGCTGGTCATCTCCGGCGTCGATCGCGACCTTGAGCGAAACATTCGCGCGTTTGTCTCGCTAGAGGGAGAAGATTGCGACGCCGAAGACTGGCTGGTGCGTCGACGCTTTCGAAAAATTGAATCAGAAACGCGTAAGGCACTTGAACCCTTCGGCTTTTATCGCCCACAAATTTCGCCGACGCTCTCGTTCGGTGAGTCGTGTTGGCAGGCAACACTTGAGGTAACTCCGGGCGAACCGGTTCGGTATCGCGATGTCCATGTGCAGATTCAGGGCGAAGCCGACTCAGATACCGCCTTTGCAAACTTGAAAAAACCGGCATCACTGGAGCCGGGCGCGGTCCTCCACCATGCGGACTACGACCGCGTCAAACGATCGCTGCAGGTTCGGGCAGCCGATCGCGGCTACGTGGAGGCCCGTTTCCTGGAGAACCGGATCGATATCTGGCCCGAGGAACTCGCGGCCGATATTGCATTGCATTTTGACAGCGGGCCGCGTTACCGAATTGGCGCTATTGAATACAACCAGTCGTTCCTGGAGCCCGCAATCGTGGCAGGCTATGTCGACTTACAGCGAGGCGAATATTTCAACAGCGCCGAACTGGCGGCGGCACATCGCGCGCTGGCGGAGAGCGCCTACTTCGGCAGTATCGATGTAATCGCCGACAGGGACAACGCAACCAATGGTGAAATCCCGATCCGGATTGAACTGCAACCCGGCACCCGCATCGAGTATACGGTTGGCGTCGGCGCATCGACGGACACCAGCGCCCGATTCCGCGCCGGGTTTCGCAACAATCGGATCAATACACGCGGTCACCGATTCATCGCCGACCTGGCCGCCTCGCCCGTTGTGCAAAGCGTCACAACCGAATACCGGATTCCGTTGAGCGACCCGCGACGCGAATGGTTCAGTTTTACGGGCGCTCTGTCCAACGAAGAAGTCGACACGTTTGACAACGAAGCTCAGCGGGTCGGCATCCGCTGGACGAAATCAATGGGCGAGCGATGGCTGCGCACACTTTCACTCGATGCGAGCAACGAATCCTTTATTGTCGGCCAGGACGTCAACACGACGCGCTTCGTCGTTCCGGGCATTTCTTTCGATCAGAAGTTTGCTGATCGCGATGTGTTTCCGTCAAAGGGCCGCCGCCTGGGCGCCGAGTTGCGCGGCACCAGCGAAGCGCTGGGCTCGACAGCGAACTACTTTCAGGCATCCGTGTGGATGCGCTGGATTCGCTCGTTTGGTTCGGGCAACCGGGTGCTGGCGCGGTTGAACGCCGGCGCCACGTCGTCCCCTGACTTTGAAGAGCTGCCGCCATCCGTGCGGTTCTTCGCTGGCGGCGACGAGTCGGTACGAGGCTACGACTACAACAGTCTCGGCCCGAAGGACGTTGACGGAAATGTTGTAGGCGGAAGTTATCTGCTGGTCGCGAGCCTTGAATACGAACGCCACCTGCGGGGTGACTTTTACGGCGCGGTATTCGTGGACGCAGGCAACGCGTTTGACGATGCAGACTTCGACACCGAGGTCGGAGCCGGACTCGGCATCAAGTGGCGCTCGCCGCTCGGCCCGATTCGGCTTTACCTTGGCTACCCGGTTACGGCCGATGACCAGAGCGTTCGGATTCACCTGCGACTTGGCGCCGATCTGTGACCCGACTTCGCAAATCATTATTGGCGTTCGCGCTGCTGCTCGTTTTCGTAATGGCCGGCATCACTTGGGTAGTTGCTACTGAATCCGGGCTGCGTTGGGTCGTTAACCGCGCATCGGGATCGTTGCCTGAGGCGCTTGAGCTCGGCGGGACGCGGGGTTCATTGCTGCGTGGCGTTCACGTTGCGTCGGTTGAATGGCAAAACGAATCAACCCGGGTATTGATTGGGCCAACATTCGTGCACTTCGACTTACTGCCGCTTATCGACAGGCACCTGTTAATTCGCGAGCTGGATGTTGCGAGCGCCGACGTCACACTTACCGCTACCGGTGAATCGGATGACAGCGCGGAGTTGCCTGAAGTCAGCTTGCCCATCGATATCGAAGTACTGTCAGCGTCGCTTCGCCAGATTCAGATTGTGAGCGGCGACTTCAACCGCAAGATCGACGCAATCGCATTGGCCGCAAGTATGCGTCAAAGCGATTTGCGCCTTTCGAAACTACTACTCAATAGCGAGTGGCTGGACATCGACGCGCACGGCAAGATTCGGCTGACGGATTACTACGACAACGATGTCGAGGCGGACTGGCGGTGGAAGGATTCCGAAACTGGACCTTTCGCCGGTGAGCTCGCGCTTTCCGGCAACTTGCGCGAGCTGACGCTGGACCATTCGCTGAAGTTGCCGGTCGCCATTCGTTCATCGGGCACCATAGCTATTGATGCCGGCGCAGTTGCAGGCGACCTGTTGCATGAGTGGCAGGATCTTGCGTGGCCGCTCGATAGCTACACGCTGGAGTCATCGCAGGGGACGCTGCGGACTCGAGGTTCGGTCGAGGCCCTCACCATAGATCTCGACGCGGTCACGCCGCAGGCCCGGATTGAAGCAGATGGCGACGTGCGCTGGCCCTCCGCGCAAAGCTTTAGCCTCAATTATCGAATTACAGACGTGGACCCCGGGCTTCTTCTGGAATCCATCAAAGGCGACATCGGATTGGCGGGCTCCGTAGCGGGCACAGTCAAGGCGGGCACACCGGACCTGGAGATTAAGGTCGACAGTATCGATGGCAACGTAAACGGGTATCCGGTACTCGGCAGCGGTGAGCTGCAGATTCTCGGCCCGGAACTGACTTTGACAGACACTCGACTCCAAATCGGCTCCAACATCATTCGAGTGGCGGGCGGGCTGGGTGAAATACTGTCGCTGGAGTCCGAGTTCTCGATCGCGAGTATTGGGGAGATCACTCCGGACGCTGCGGGTGCGATCCGGGGCGAACTGTCGGTGCGCGGTCACCGAGAACGACCTGACCTCGTCATCGACATGACTGGAGCCAGGTTGGCATGGCAACAATACTCAGTCGGAACTGTGTCGGCGAAAGCAGATCTTTCCGCCAATGAACAAGGCAGCGGAGAACTGCAGCTCGGCCAGGTTGTTATCGATGATATCGAGCTAGCGGCAGCAAACCTGTCTGTCACCGGCGAGCTCGCGGCGCATTCGCTGCGCGCGACGGTACAGGGTTTCGATAGCACACTGGATGTCGCGGCTACTGGCGGGTATGACGCACAAGCCTGGTCGGGAGTTATCGACAGTCTCACGATTCAGAACGCCGTACTCAAGCGTTGGGCCTTCAGTGGCGCAAGCGCCCTGAGCGCCTCATCTGACCAATTGTCACTGGCAGAAATGTGTCTCTCCGGACCACGCGGCACCGACGAGGCGTGCATCGCAGGAAAATATATTGCGAATGGCGCATCAACATTCAATGCGTCGGTTTCCGGCGTGCCGCTGTCAGCCATACCCATGGTTCCGCCGGAAGGCCTGACCTTGTACGGCGAAATTTATGCAAACGTTAACGGCCAGTGGAGCGGGCAGCGGCTGAACGCGCAGTCGAGCATTGAAGTCCGTGAAGCATCTGTCGATGCTGTCTATGACGGTGAAACCGTATCGCTGGCCATACCGGTCGCCACGGGCCAAATATCCGTCGTCGACAACCGCGCTGAATCAGCTATTCGAATTGCACTGACCGACAACACCGCTCATGCGACAGTCGATGTTTCTGTCGAGGACTTCACTAACAACCAGTCTGCGATCGCGGGAAATGTCGAAGTGATGGTTTCGGATGCGTCTTACGTCGCTGCACTGGTACCCGGTATCCGCAATCCGCGGGGCAGTGTCGACGGTCGCCTGACGATTGCGGGGAGCCCGGGCGCGCCCGAGTTCGTTGGCGAGATCGTCCTTGCCGATGGTTCCTTCGGCGTTCGCCAGGCTGGCATAGAGGTTTCAGACCTGAATGTGCGCCTCACGCAACTCGCACCGGGCCAGCTGCGCTTGCACGGCAGCGCCCGGTCCGGCGAGGGCCAGATCGTCGTGGAGGGGCGCACCGAGATTGCTGCAGAAACGGGAATTCGTAGCGAGATCCAGTTAACCGGTGAGAACTTCGAGCTGGTTCGCTTGCCGGACTGGCGCGTTGCCGCATCACCGGCGGTCAATGTCGTACTGGACGACAGCACGGCAACGGTTACAGGCGAGATAAAAATCCCGACCGCTGACATCAGCGTATCAGAGATTCCGGAGACCGCGCAGTCACCGTCGCCCGATGCCGTCGTGCATCGCGAGGAAGCCGCACCATCGCAAGTGCGCCGTATTGACATCGATGTTCGGGCGGAGCTGGGCGACGCCGTACAGTTCTCCGGGTTTGGCCTGACAACAGGATTAGAAGGCGCCATTCAACTTAAGGGCGGCAGTCAGACTGTCTATACCGGCCAGGGACGCCTGGCGCTGCGCGATGGCCGTTACAAGTCTTACGGCCAGGAGTTGGAAATCGAACGCGGCGAATTGATTTTTAACGGCCCTCTCGAGAGTCCGCGGCTCAATGTACGTGCAGTGCGGCGAGTCGATACTGTGGTCGCCGGCATCGAACTGACCGGCATGCCCACCCAGCTTCAGTCCACTGTTTTCAGCGAACCGACCATGAGCGACGCGGAGGTCCTGAGCTACCTGCTCACCGGAAGACCGCTTACGAGCGCAACCAGCAGCGGCGACGGCGACACGCTGAACAATGCGGCCTTCGCGCTGGGGCTTTCGAGTGCCGGCTCTATTACGTCGCAGGTTCGCACGCAGCTCGGCCTGGAAACACTGACGATTGAAGGTGGCGTCGACGACAGCCGGCTGATTGCCGGAAAACGCATCGGCGATCGCTTGCTGGTCGAGTATGGCTACGGGTTAATCGACAAACTGGGCACTCTGCTGTTGCGCTACCAGCTCAACGATCGGCTCGTACTTGAGTCGCGTACCGGGACTGTCAGCAACCTCGACATTCTTTACCACGTCAAGAAGAAGTAAAAAAACCATCAAGCCGCATTCCCCGAATGTAGATAGAATAGCGGCATGGCTGCGGACCAGGCGATAAACACAACATGATACCAAGCGATTTCCTGGTGCTTAGCGGCATCCTCGTGGCTGGTTTTGCCTGTCAGTGGATTGCGTGGCGAATCAAGCTGCCGTCGATCCTGTTATTGCTCGTGACGGGCATGGCACTTGGCCCGTGGCTCGGCTGGCTGCAGCCCGAGCGTGTGTTCGGCGACCTGCTTGAGCCAATTGTCTCCCTCGCTGTCGCGGTCATTCTCTATGAAGGTGCCCTGACCCTGAAACTGAGCGAGATCCGCGGTCATGGCAAGGTAGTTCGCAACCTCGTCACCGTTGGCGTGGTCATCACGTGGATCATCGCGACGGTTTCTGCCCGCTGGTTACTCGGCTGGGACCTGTTGCTTGCGGCGTTGTTCGGCGCCGTCGTCACGGTCAGCGGACCGACGGTTATCCTGCCGCTCATCCGCAGCATCCGGCCGACAAAGGCCGTCTCAAATGTGCTGCGCTGGGAAGGCATACTGGTCGATCCACTCGGCGCAATTCTCGCGGTACTCGTCTTTGACTTTATCGTCGTCACGCAGACCGCGGCGACGACAACGCAGCTGTACACGACCTTCGGGCTGATCGTCGCGGGAGGCACTATTCTCGGTGTAGCGGCAGGCCAGCTGTTCGCAATTGTCCTGCGCAAGCACTGGTTGCCCGACTACCTCCGGGACTACGCCGCGCTGGCAATGGTAATCCTTGTTTTCGCGGTCGCCGAAAGTATGGCCCACGAATCCGGTCTGCTCGCGGTAACTGTCATGGGCGTATGGCAGGCAAACCTCAAGAACCTCGACCTCGACGACATACTCGACTTCAAGGAAAGCCTGACGCTGGTGCTCGTCGCGTCACTGTTTATCGTGCTCGCCGCACGCATCGATTTCGACGCATTGCTGGCGCTCGGCGGCGGCGCGATCGGCATTTTGCTGATCCTGCAGATTCTGGCCGGCCCGGCCCGGGCACTGGCGTGCTCGATTGGCAGTGAGCTGCGCTGGCAGGAACGCCTGTTCCTGGGCTGGATTTTTCCGCGCGGCATCGTTGCCGCTGCTGTCTCAGCATTATTTGCACTGCGCCTCGAATCAATGGGCTATCCGGGTGCCGAAAAGCTGGTACCGCTCGTCTTCACGGTCATTCTTGGCACTGTAGTTATCCAAAGCCTTTCAGGACGTGTGGTCGCCAACGGGCTGGGCATTGCCAACCCGGAGCCCAACGGTGTCCTTATCGTCGGCGCGAATCAACTTGCCCTGTTTTACGCCAATGCATTGCATAAAACCGGCCACCGTGTGCTCGTTGCTTCGATGAGTTGGGACGGCATCAGCAAAGCACGCATGGCCGGAATCCCTGTGTTCTATGGCAGTGCCGTGTCCAGCTACGCGGAGCGGCACATGGATCTGCTCGGCCTCGGCAAGTTGCTTGCGATATCTTACCGGCCCGGGCTTAACGAGCTCGCCTGTGTCAAGTTCCGCTACGAATTTGGCCGCAACTCGGTGTACACAATTCGTCAGGACGATGAACGCGGGCACGAAAAACACCAGATCAGTGGCGAAGCCGCCGGCAGCCTCCTGTTTGGTGGCGAAAAGTCGATGACGGACATGAAGAGCATCATCAGTGGCACCGTCGATACGGCAACAACGGAGCTGACAGACAACTACTCCTTCGCGGACTATCTTGAAGATCATCCGAATCGCATCGTGTTGTTCGTAACCACGTCCGACAATCGGATCGAGTTTGTCACGGACGCCTCAGGCACCGGCATCGGTCCGGGCGACCGGGTAACGGCACTGATCAGGCAGGACTCCGCCGACGCAGAGTAATTACACCGCGTCTTTAGTGACCGGATCCGTTGAGCACACTTTTTGCCTCTTCGTAACCGAGCTCTGCAAGTTCCTCGGCGCGATGAAACTCGAAAAAGGTGCACGCGTTGCGCGGAATTTCGATGGTCTTGTCGGGTGCATAGGCGGCGAGTTTCAGGCGCGCGATCGCACCCTGCATCACGTCAATCGACTTCACCAGCAGTTCCGCCGCATCGGGATCGTCCTCCGTTTGTTCCTCATCACTACCGGCGGTGCCGAGAAACTCAAGTATTCGTTCCCGGTATGAACTGGACTCCGGTTTGGTCGCAACTTCCTTTTCCGGCGTTTTCGTTTCCTTCTCGACGCCGGCCAGGCTGACGGCGATCGTCATGTCGGTTGAATCATTCAATGTCGGTGCTATCGGAATCGGATTGACCAATCCGCCGTCAACAAGCCGTCGCCCGTCCAGTTCAACCGGAGCAAACACGCCAGGCACCGCTGTTGATGCGCGAATCGCAGTAAACAACGAACCGTTGTTCAACCACACCTCACGCTGTTCATCGAGTGAGGTTGCGACGGCCGTAAAGCGCTTGTCGAGGTCCTCAATTTGCTGGTCACCGATCAGGTCCTTGAGCACTTCGATGATGCGCTCGCCCTTGAACAGGGACTGCCACGAAAACGACAGGTCCAGCAGTTTGAAGACGTCGCTTTTTTCCAGCTGGTATGCCCAATCCTTATAGGTCTCAAGCTTACCGGCCGCATGAATGCCACCGATTGCAGCGCCCATTGACGTGCCGGATATATTGGTGATCTCGTAGCCGCGCTCTTCGACGGCCTTGATCACGCCGATATGGGCGTGGCCGCGAGCGCCACCGCTGCCGAGCACCAGCGACACCGTTTTTTTCGCATCAACCATGGCTTCCTGTACTCCCTGCCGGCGCCGCTTCGACTGTAACCGGTGTTTTCATGATGACCTCACGGTGCGGATACGGTATGCCAACGCCATGCTCCTTGAACGTATCCCACAACGCGAGCAAAACCTGCCCCTTGATGTTGGTCAGTCCCTGCTGCGGATCGTTGATCCAGAAACGCAGTTTGAAGTTAAGCGATGAGTCGCCGAATTCCGTCAACCAGCACACGGGTGCATTGCGTGAAGTATCGACGCGATCGACAGAACTGGCGGCCTCCGGTGCAATGCGCATGACCTCGTGCGGGTCTGCGTCATAGGAAACGCCGAAGTCGACATCCAGCCGCACGTGTTTATCCGAAAACGACCAGTTGATGACTTCGTGTGTAATGAAGTCTTCGTTCGGTATTAGAAATTCCCGGCCATCACGCGTTACTACCGAGACGAAACGCGCGCGAAGTTCGCGAATCCAGCCAAACGTTTCGCCAAGCGAAATCGTATCGCCGGGTTTGATCGACTGGTCGACCAGGATAATGATGCCGGAGATGAAGTTTGAAACGACCTTTTGCAGGCCAAAGCCGATGCCAACACCAACGGCGCCCGAAAGAACCGTGAGCGCTGTCAGGTCGATGCCGAGCCCTGATATGGCGATCAGGGCGGCAAGCACCATCAGGGAAATGCGGGTGATCTTGCCAAGCAGGACCCGAAGTGACGGCGTCAGTTCATCGACATTTTGAATGCGTCGATCGAGAAAACCACCGGCCGCAAACGATGCCCACATTGCGACGGCGAGAATAGCACCTGCCTGCAATACGCTCAGTACCGAGATTCGCGCGCTGCCAATGTTGAAGCCGGCGTTGTCGAGCATCGCCGCTGTGTCGTCGACGATGCCGAGAATAGCGGCGGCGACGTAGATCCATGCCGCCCATAGCAATACGCTGCGCAGCAAGCGGTTGCGCAACGTGTGCGACACGACCGAGATCAGCAGCCACGCCGAGGACAACAACAACGCAACGTAGATCAGGTAATTGCTGTCGGGCCATCCCACAATCGATGTTGCCACGTAGATCCCGCCAAGCAGAACTGCGAGAAAAAACCATTGCAACCGACGCAGAAAGGCAACGATGACGCGCAGTAATCCGGGCATGTCCCTGATTTTGCGTGCGTGCGCTTCGAGGTAAGGCTCAACAATTCGGGCGATCAGCAGAGCGACGAGAAATGACGCGACAACCATGCCGCCCTGTAGCAACACGACAGGACCACTGAGGTATTCGACAATTTGTTCGGCGTAGCCCTGCAACGCACTCACGATACGATCCACTAGTCAGCATCTCCGTTCGACTCAGCGACTTTGGCCTTGACCTTGCGGCCCAGTCGCAGCGTGAGAAAGGTCATCGCAGAGAGCAACATGGCGATTTCATAGCGATCCGCGGCAACCGCGATGCCGATCAGGCCGGTCGTCCAGATGCTCGCGGCCGTTGCCGTGCCTGTGACGGAACCGCTGCTCTTCAGAATTGCGCCGCCGCCGATAAAGCCGATGCCGGTGATAACGCCCTGCAGCACGCGTGCCTCTGCACCAGTCGAGTCCAGCAGTGAAAAACCGACCAGCGCATAGCCGCAGGCCGCAATGGCGACCAGTGGGAAGGTCCTCAGGCCGGCGCTGCGGCTTTCCTTCTCGCGATCAAGAGCAACCGGCAATGCCAGTAGATAAGCGATTCCAAGGTGCCATAAATTGTAAACGACCCGCTGCCAATCCATATCCAAATCAGGCACCTGAGTTCTCCTTTATATAGTGTGTCGCGCCGGCGCCCGTAAGCCGGGAGCAAGATCGCCCCATCGTTCAATATTGCCGGCATTAATTCAAATAGTTTCGAATCACGGCAGATCATGCGCCGATGAGACGCAGGTCACATCGCACATGACCGTCCGACGGGTACTATTTAACTTAACCGCAACGACGACGATTGCGGACGACCAGGGGGGACCCGACCCTACAATCGGGGGCCGGGCACTGACTTGGAGTCGGGCATGAAACAGTTATTCGTTATATTCGTCGCGCTTGTCGCCCTTTCTACAACGGGCTGCAGCTCAAACCCGATCTCGATGGCCGACTCATTCCCGTCACCTTCCCTGCCCCATGTCATGAAGGTGTCACAGGCACCTGTGACCGATACGGTCTTGCTGGTCAGCCTCGAAGACGGTTCCGTGATCAAGCAGATCATTTCGGTCGACGCCGATATCTGCTTCAAACAGAACTCGAAGTCGCAAACGACCTGCCTGGTGCAGGGTGCTCCGATCTATGACGCGGCGAACAGATCGATCTGCTTCTCGATCATCTCGTAGCCGATAACCGCATTCGTGGCGTCATAG
>JBCAZN010000009.1:0-17532 GCA_038533035.1 Pseudomonadota bacterium | reverse complement strand
GGCGCGCGGAAATTCCTTGAATTCGATGCCGATTTCTTCGAGGACCGTATCGGCGTTGTGCTCGATGAGCTCGAGCGCTTCTTCGTTTAGAAGTTCAAAGTAGGGAATCTTGCGATCGATATAGGCAGCCGAAGCAACCGGCGCACTCGAACGTGCCGCACGTTTGGCCTCTCGGCCCGCTGCTCTGCGTCTGCGTGGTCTGCTGCTCATTCCCAAACCTGTCAGTACGCGGTTCTGTTCCGCTGTAGACGTTATAAATCATGGATTTCAGCAGTCCAGTGTGTTCCACAATTGCCGCCCATGCATAGTCATGAGCGACATTGAAATGGCCAGAAACGACACAGTTTGCGACTTTTTAAGGCGTTTTTTCGTGCCCTGCAGGGCGAGAATTAGACGCTGCCGTCGCGCCCTTCAGCACCGCCGTCGCCGAGCCACGGATCGGGCTCGGGAAATTCGGTGATGTGAATCTGGCCATGGTCGAAATTCGACTGTTGGCGGAGGTCGAATCGGGCAACCTTGACGAACGCAACGCACAGCAGCAGCGCGACGACCAGCAATGGCGCACCGCCGACGATGCTCGCGGTTTGCAGGGTTTCGAGACCGCCCAGCAACAGCAGCAGGATCGGCATGAAACTCATCGCGAACGCCCAGAACAGTCGGTTCCAGCGCAGCGGTTCGTCATCAATGCGCTTTTGCGTGACCGAGGCCAGGATGTAGGAAATGGAATCGAACGTTGTCGCAGTAAAGATGACGGCAAGCAGCGTGTAAATAGCGATGACCATTGGCTTCATCGGCAGATTGCCGAGGATCGCAAAGATCGCTGCGGTTGGCGTTTCGCTGTTCAGAATATGGATAACATCGACCTGGCCCGACAGCTGCAGGTACAGGCCATAGTTGCCAAGGCACATGAAAAACAGGAAGCACCCCAGTGTGCCGAAGAATATTGAACCGACGATCATTTCCCGGATCGTGCGACCGCGGGAAATCCGCGCTATAAACAATCCGACACTGGGTGCAAACGCGAGCCACCAGGCCCAGTAGAAAATCGTCCAGTCCTGTGGGAAGTGGGTCGCCTCGAACCCCTCAAATCCACCGAACGGTTCGATCCAGGTCGCCATTGTCAGCAGGTTGCTGAACACGCGCCCGAGCGAATCGATACCTGTGTTCGCCATGAACACCGTAGGGCCTACGACGAAAACGAAACCAAGCAACAGGAATGCGAGCACGATATTGATGTTCGAGAGCCGCTGGATACCGGCCTTGAGACCTGCGTAGGCACTGGTACCAAAAATGGCCGTGCACACGAGTAACACAATAATCTGCGTGAAGAGATTGCGCGGCGCACCGAATAGCTCGTGCGCGCCTTCGTTGATCAGCGGTGCCGCCAATCCGAGTGTCGTTGCGCCGCCGCCAAGCATACCGAAGACGAACAACACGTCGACAACCTTGCCAGTACCACCATGGGCGTGCTTTTCGCCCAGCACCGGGATGAGTGCCTCGGAAACCTTGAGCACATTGCGATCGCGAACATAATAAAAATAGGCAATCGGCAAAGCCGGGATCAGGTAGATCGCCCAGGCCAGCGGGCCCCAGTGAAAAATTCCGTAGGCCGCCGCCCAGCGTGCTGCTTCGGCGGAGCCACCTTCAATTTGAAATGGCGGACTCTGGTAGTAGTACGCCCACTCAATCGTGCCCCAATACAGGATAGACGCACCGATACCGGCGCAGAACAACATTGCAACCCAGGACAGCGTTTTGAATTCGGGCTTTTCGTCCGGGTGACCCAGGGAAATGCGGCCGATATCGCTGAACGCGATAAACGCCATGAAACCGCCCGCGCCAACACCGAGCGCGAGATACAGGAAGCCAAGCTGGTCGGTAACAAACGAGCGCGCCAGGTTCACCCATGCGGCACCCTGTTCGGGATAAATGACGAGCGGTAATGTCACGGCCAGCAACAGCGCCAGCGAGCCAAAGAAGGTCGGCTTGTCGATCAGCCGATCAAGGTCCGGCGTTTTCAATGTTATTTTCCCGGGTCCAGAATGCCGGTCACGATAACATGGATCCCGGAGGGCCCCGTCTCAGTAGGTTTTCGGCACCTCACCGAGGTTCGTGTAGACGGTCTTGACCTGCGTGTAGTGCTCGATAGCCTGCAGGCCGTTTTCGCGACCGATGCCCGACTGCTTGTAGCCGCCGAACGGCACTTCGGGTGGCGTCACGTTGTAGTCGTTTATCCAGATAATGCCCGCCTGCAGGTTGGCCGCAACACGATTCGCCCGATCTTCGTCCGTCGTGAATACGGCGCCGGCCAGGCCAAAGTGGGTATCGTTGGCGCGTGTGACAACCTCGTCTTCGTTTTCGAACAACAGCACTGACATCAGCGGACCGAAGACCTCCTCGCGCACGAAGTCCATGTCGTCGTCGCAGTCAGCAAAGACAGCGGGCGTAACGTAGTAGCCGTCGCCGTCCAGCGAATCTCCGCCGCAAAGATGCCGCGCGCCGCTCGCTTTCGCCTTTTCGAAATACGACACGACGCGTTTGAAGTGCTCGCTGGAGACAAGCGGACCCATTTGCGTTGCTTCATCAAAGGGATCACCGACAACAATGGCGCGGGTGCGCTCGGCGACGGTATCGATAAATCGTTCGTACATCGATGACTCGACGAATACGCGGGTACCGTTCGAGCACACCTGCCCGGTCGAATAAAAGTTGCCGACCAATGCGGCATTTACCGCGCTGTCGAAAGACGCGTCGTCAAAAACGATGATCGGTGATTTACCGCCGAGCTCGAGCGTCACCTTTTTCAAGCCACTCGCCGCGGCGGCCATCACGACCTTGCCAGTCTCCACCGAACCCGTCAGCGTTACCTTGTCGACATCCGGGTGACCGATCAGGGCCGCGCCGGTTGCTGCCGCGCCCTGCACAACATTGAAAACGCCGGGCGGCATCCCGGCTTCGGTGTAGATCTCCGCGAGCTTGAGCGCCGTCAGCGGCGTCTGCTCGGCGGGTTTAAAGACCATCGTGTTGCCGCATGCCAGTGCCGGGCCCGACTTCCACATCGCAATCTGTATCGGGTAGTTCCAGGCGCCGATGCCGGCACACACACCGACGGGCTCGCGGCGCAACATCGCATAGGCCTCGGGTGACAGGTCGACGCGTTCGCTTTCAATAGCCTGTGCAACACGTGCAAAATATTCGACAACGTCCACGCCCGTAATGACATCGACGACGGACGTTTCCGCGATGGCTTTGCCGGTATCCAGTGTTTCGAGTTCGGCAAGCTCATCATTGCGTTCACGCAGTATTTCACCGGCACGCATTAGAATTGCGCCGCGTTCCGCCGCCGACATCTGCGACCACACCTTGAATGCTTTCCGGGCGGCTTTAATCGCAGCGTCGACCTCAGCCTGACCTGCCGTTTCAACCTCGCAGATAACTTTGTTGTTGCCGGGATGCCGCGTCGTGAATGTCTCGCCACTGGCGTTCCCATGGTACTCGCCCGCGATGAAACTTTGCTGCGTCGGCAGCGTTGTGTCGGCGGTGTACTTGCCTGGCATGGTCATGATTGGGTTGTCCTGATGAGCGCATCCACCGCGACGGCGCCGTCGGCGGTTACCAGCAAGGGGTTGACGTCGAGTTCGTGCAGCGAGTCGGCGTTGGCTTCTGCATATTCAGCAATGCATGTTATCGCGTCGATCAGTGCTTCAAGGTCTCCGGCCACGCCGCCACGCCATGACTTGATGAGTTTGCTCACCCTGAGACCGTCGACCGCCTGTTGAATGTCTTCACGGCTCGCCGACAGCAGCAGCGTAGCGGTGTCGTCAACGAGCTCGACAAGCGTACCGCCCGCGCCGATCAACAGGGACAGGCCGAATGTCGGATCGCGACTTACACCGACAATCACCTCGGCAACCGGGTCGGTAACCATCGATTCTACGAGCAGCTTGTCAGACAACCCGGCCAGTTTGTTGGCGGCCGCCTCGACGGCATCGTCGCCCTCAACACCAACGACGACACCACCGACCTCGGTTTTGTGGGCGAGCTCTGCGGACACGGCTTTGAGCACGACACGACCACCAATCGCCTGCGCCGCGGCAACGGCTGCGCTCGGGGCGCACAGCTTCGCCTCGGGTATTGCTACACCGGCTTCCCGGAGGCGTTCTTTACTTTGCCATTCGTCGAGCATGCGCACGTCGCCAACCGCGTTGCCGCGCGGCAGCACAGGGCGGATGCTGTCGGCACGGCGCTGGGCAGCGCTGATCGTTGCCGCCGCACGAAATGCGAAGACGCAGTCTTCGATGCCCTGCATCGGTGCGATGCCGGCAGCCTTGAGTCGTTCTCGCACGCGTCCCGGCATCGTCTCCGGCAGCGATGCAACGATCACGGCGCGGCTGCCGGTTGCCTGGACCGAATCCAGCAGCGCCGCTTCGGCGGCCTGGCAGGCTTCGTCAAGCCGGTTGTTGTCAGCCGGGTAGTCGAGCACGAGCAGGGTGCACGCGAAATTATTCTCAAGCACACCCGTAAAGCACTCTGTCAGCTTGTCTCTCTTGCCCCAAATGTAGAGGTGATAGTCGATCGGGTTGGCGACGCTGACGTTCGGGCCGAGCAGCGCTTTGAGTTTTTCTGTTGAGGCGTCACTAAAAGGTGGCGTTTCGACACCGAGACGCTCGGCGTTGTCGGCCACGATGGATGCATCGCCGCCGGAGCAACTCATCGACGCCATTGTGGCGCCAGGCACCGCGCCGACGATTGATACGAATTTCAGCGTTTCGAGAAACTGCGAGACGGTATCGCAGCGTGCGATACCCACTCGATCAAACAGCGCCGAATACAGTCGGTCCGAACCTGCCAATGACCCCGTATGGCTCATCGTGATGCGTGCGCCCTGTTCGGAACGGCCGGCTTTCAGCGCAACAATGGGCACGCGTTTGTGCAATGCGCGAATGGCTGCCTCGGAAAAGGCGTTGATGTCGGCAAGCCCTTCGATGTGCAGACCGATCGCGGTCACGCGCGGATCGTCGAGTAACGCGTTGATGTAGTCGTGCGTGCCGAGCGCGCTGTTGTTGCCAATGGAAATTACGTAGGCAATATCGAGGCCGCGCTGTTGCATCGTCAGGTTGATCGCGATGTTGCCGCTCTGAGAAATCAGCGCCACGCCACGCTCGCAACGCTGGCTGCCGTGGTCATCGGGCCAGAGTGCGATGCCATCGAGGTAATTCACATAGCCGTGGCAGTTCGGGCCCATCACCGCCATGTCGCCGGCCGCGGCCCGCAGCTCCTGCTGCAGCTCGGCACCGGAGGCACCCGTCTCAGCAAAACCGGCCGCAAAGCAGACCGCGCCTGGCGCACCACGCTTGTTCAGCGCGCGCAGTATGTCGAGCGTGGGTTTTGGAGGTGCTGCTACGAAACTTGCGTCGGGCACCAGCGGCAGGTCGTCGATACTTGCAACGCAGGGCACGCCTTCGATGTCTTGCCGATTCGGGTTGACGGCATGCAGCTCGCCGTCGAAACCGATCATGCGACATTGACGGATAACCTCGGCGGCACTATCGCCGCCAATAACCGCAACTGTCTTCGGCTGCAGCAGCGTCAGCAGCGCCGCGGACTTGTCAGAGCTCTGCGCCAAGTTTTACTTGCCCCGCCAGACCGGGTCGCGGCCTTCCGCAAACGCTTTTGCGCCTTCGACCTGGTCTTCGCTCGAATACAGTGCCTTCACCGTGCCGAACTCGCTCTGCGTAATTTTTCTGAGCGCCGGCAGGAACTGCATGTTCTCTGCCTCGCGAACGACTTCTTTAATGGCCGCGTAGACCAGCGGCGGCCCGGTTTCGAGCAGGCGCGCAACCTCCCAGGCACGCTCCAGTAGCTTTTCGGCTGGCAGAATTTCATTCACGAAACCCCAGCGATTCGCTTCCGCAACGTCGATCCAGCGCCCGGTCAGCAACATTTCCATCGCGATGTGGTACGGAATGCGCTTCGGCAGCTTGATCGATGCGGCATCTGCAACCGTGCCTGAGCGAATCTCGGGCAGCGCAAACGTTGCGTGATCGGCCGCCAGGATAATGTCGGCACACAGCGCAATTTCTAGGCCACCACCACAGCAAATTCCGTTTACGGCGGCAATCACCGGCTTGTTGAAGTTTTCGAGTTCCTGCATGCCGCCGAAACCGCCAACGCCGTAGTCACCGTCGACTTCTTCACCGCCCGCAGCCGCTTTAAGATCCCAGCCTGCGGAGAAAAACTTTTCGCCGCCGCCGGTAATAATCGCGACCCGCAACGCCGGATCGTCACGGAAATTACTGCAGACGTCGCCCATTGCGCGACTCGTCGCGCGGTCGATGGCGTTTGCCTTGGGTCGATCGATCGTAACTTCGAGAATGCCGCCTTCGATGCGGGTTTTGACCTGTTCTTTACTCATCGCGAAGTGCCTGATTTATTTTTGGTACGGCCGCTGTAACTCGCGGGCAATGATGTAGCGCTGGATTTCCGACGTGCCTTCCCAGATGCGCTCGATGCGCGCGTCGCGCCAGATGCGTTCGAGTGGCAGTTCGTCCATAAGACCCATGCCACCATGTATCTGGATTGCCTCATCGGCGACAAACGCGAGCATTTCGGTGGCTTTCAGTTTGGCCATCGCCATGTCGCCGTCGGTCACGGTGCCCTGGTCGTATTTCCAGCCGGCCTCGAGGATCATGAGTTCCGCTGCCTTCATCTCGGTCGCCATGTCGGCGAGCTTGAATGAAATGCCCTGGAAGCGCCCGATCGGCTGGCCGAACTGTTCGCGTTCGGCGGCATACTCGATGGAGTGCTGGAAAGCGCGATCGGCACGTCCCAGGCACGTTGCGCCAACCTGCAAACGCGTTGCGCCGAGCCAGGTGTTGGCAACTTCGAAACCCTTGTGCAGTTCGCCGAGCATGTTCTCTGCCGGGATGCGGCAGTTGTCGAATTCGAGAATCGCATTCGTGTAACCACGGTGCGACACATTGCGATAGCCATCGCGAACCGCGTAACCGGGTGTTCCCTTATCGACAAAGAAGGCTGTAATCAACGCACGCTTGCCACGCGGTGTTTCTTCCTCGCCGGTCTTCATGAACGTGATTGTGAAGTCGGCAATATCGGCATGCGAGATGAAGTGTTTAGTGCCGTTCAGCACCCAATCGTCGCCGTCCTGCTTCGCCGTGGCTTTCATGCCGCGCAGATCCGAGCCCGCGCCCGGCTCGGTCATCGCGAGGCAGTCCCAGGTTTCACCTTTCACGCAACGATCGAGATACTTTTCACGTTGTTCCGGCGTGCCGGCGCACAGGATGTTTGAGGGGCGCGCCACGCAGGTCCAGTGCAGCGCATAGTTCGCGCGGCCGAGTTCTTTCTCGTACAAGAGCCACGTCAGCGTATCGAGGCCCGCACCGCCGAACTCTTCCGGGATATTCGCGGCATACAAGCCCGTCTCGATGGCTTTCGCCTGAATTTCCCGGATCAGGTCCATCTCGAGGTGACCGGTGCGCTCCACCTCCGCCTCGTGCGGATAGAGCTCGTTCTCAACAAACGCGCGCGTCGTATCGACGATCATCTGTTGTTCTTCGGTGAGTTCGAAATTCATGTCGTTTCCTCAACGCTGGCCGACGTAGCGACCGGCGGTGTCGGGTTTTTCGAGATCGGCATGCGCAGCCGTGAGCGCGCCGAGCGTCTGCATCGCATCGTCTTCGGCCGCAACAACCCGCCCGGACTCCATGTGTACGTGCAGGTACATCGCTTCCAGCGTGCACAGCAGACGGTCGTCCTCGGCGGCGTGCAGGCGGTAGAAAACGTGCAGGCGCTTGGCGTCCGCGAACAACACCTGGACGGTTGCGTACATTGGTTCGTTGACCGCGACCTCGTCGTAGAACTGGGTATGCGTTTCGGCCGTGTACCAGCTATGCCCTGCTGCGACATACTCGTCATGCATACCGACGCGTCGCAGCAGCACTTCGCAACAGTCACTAAAGACCTGCACATAGCGAAACTCGGTCATGTGGCCGTTGTAGTCGATCCACGCCGGCAGTACCGTGAGGTCCATGAGTCGCAGCGGCGTATTTGCCTCAAGCGCGGCGTCGACACTGGCATCGCTGCGCAGATTGTTATCGTGTGCATTGAGCGTCTTGCCCACGCCGAAGTCGCGCTCCTTCAGGGATCGCATGATGCCTACCAGGTTGCGATCCCGAATCGCCTCGAGCTCGCGAATCGAGTAGTCACCCGACTGTGCGTCTGACTGTGACGCAATTTTTTGCACCAGCTCTTCGCTAAGCTCCGGCACGTCCATGAGTTTTGTCCACGGCCACGACAGGCACGGACCAAACTGGCGGATGAAATGCGCCATGCCTTCCTCGCCACCGGCGAGCCGGTAGGTTTCAAAAAGGCCCATTTGTGCCCAGCGCAGCCCGAAACCGAATCGAATTGCGTCATCGATCTCATTCGTCGTTGCAACATCGTCATTGATAAGCCACAGCGCCTCGCGCCAAACAGCTTCGAGAAAACGATCGGCGATGTGCGCATCGATCTCGTTGCGCACGAGCAGCGGCTCCATGCCCACCGAACGCAACAAGTCGAATGCACGTTTTATCGTTTGGTCGTCGCCGTTCGGGCCCGCAACGACCTCGGCCAGTGGCAACAGGTATACCGGGTTGAACGGATGCGCCACGAGAATTTGCGACGGATTCGATGCGCCTTCCTGCAGCTCGCTCGGCTTGAAGCCCGACGTTGACGAGCCAATGATCGCATCGTCTCGTGCGGCCGACTGCGCGGCTGCGAGTACCTTGTGTTTCAGCTCCAGGTTTTCCGACACGCTTTCCTGGATCCAGTCGGCGCCCGCTACGGCGTCTTCGACACTTTCTGCAAAACTGATCGTGCCCTCAGGCGGCATGGGCACGTCGGCAAGCGCGGGCAGCGACTTGCGTGCATTCGCAAGAACCGCGTCGATGCGCTTGGTCGTGTCCGGGTGCGGGTCAAACACGGCCACATCCCAGCCATGCAACAGGAATCGCGCGGCCCAGCCGCCGCCGATGACACCGCCGCCAATAATGGCGGCTTTCACCGCGGCGCTCGTTTCTTGAGCTCGAGTTTCTCGCGCACTTCTTCGGGTCCGATGACGCGTGCTCCCAGGTCCTCGATAATGCGCCGCGCACGTTCGACAAGCTGCGCATTCGTCGCAAGTACGCCTTTATCGAGATACAGGTTGTCCTCAAGACCGACGCGCACATTACCGCCTGCGAGCACGGCTGCCGCGACGTAGGGCATTTCATTGCGGCCGAGCGAGAACGCGGAAAACGTCCAGTGATCGGGTACGTTGGCGACCATGGCCATGAAGGTGTGCAGATCATCCGGCGCACCCCAGGGAACGCCCATGCACAGCTGCACCAGCACCGGCGACTTGATGATGCCCTCTTCCTCAAGCTGCTTTGCAAACCAGAGGTGTCCGGTATCGAAAGCCTCAATCTCAACGCGAACGTCGAGGTCGGTCATCATCTGCCCCATGGCGCGCAGCATGCCCGGCGTGTTCGTCATGACGTAATCGGCCTCGGCGAAGTTCATTGTGCCGCAGTCCAGCGTGCAGATTTCCGGCAGGCACTCCGCGACGTGCTCAACGCGATCGGCCGCACTCGCCATGTCGGTGCCATCCTCCAATAACGGCAGCGGCGCTTCGGGTGGACCGGTGACGAGATCACCGCCCATGCCGGCCGTTAGATTGATCACGACATCGGTGTCCGACTCGCGAATCCGTTCGGTCACCTCGCGGTAGTAGTCGACACGACGCGAGGCTTTGCCGGTTTCCGGATCCCGCACGTGGCAATGCACAACCGCAGCGCCGGCCTTGGCCGCCTCGATCGCACTGTCCGCGATTTCCTTCGGCGACCGTGGCACATGCGGCGAACGGTCCTGGGTGCCTCCCGATCCGGTCACCGGGCACGTAATAAAGACTTCTCTGTTCATTTCGAGGGGCATGATTTCTCCTCTGCCTCAATTGCGCGACAGCACGCGAATACGGCTGTCGACCTCATTGCGCTCCAGGTAGTAGCCGCGGTAATGCCGCTCACCTGAATCGGGATCAAATGCGTCACGTCCGTGCAGCACTCGGGAATTGTCAAAGGCTACCATTTCGCCGGGGCGCAGCCGGTAGCGAATTGCATACTGTGGATCGCGAATGCGATGCATCAATGCCTTGTAGGCACGGTAAAAGTCGTACAGCAGTTCGCTGTCCATGTCGGGCAGGTCCGCGATGTGCGCATTGAACACCAGGTAGTCGAAGGTTCCGTCAGGTCGCTGCAGAATCACGGGGCGATGTTGCCGGATGTCATTGTTGTCGTCGTGGAATCGAAACGGCACCGGAACGCGGCACAGCAGTTCGAATTCTTCGGGAAACTCCTTCGCGAAGTCTGAACAAACGCGAAAGCCATCGGCAAACACCGACTCGCCGCCCGTGGCACTGTTGCGGTAGGCGTGCAAAAACTGGTAGCCCGGAATCAACTCCTGGTTCGGCAGGTCCGTATGTAACGGCAGTGCCAGTGATGTGTAGGCGAGATTATTCGGGTCGGGCATGCTGATGACTTCGAACATGACACCGAAATTGGTTTGCCGCGGAAACCCGACGGCCTCGGCAAATTGCCGGGCACCGTCCAGCGAGTCATCCAGGTCATGAAACAACACAATCCCGAAACGCTTCAGTGTTTGCAGTGCACTCAGTAGCGCCGCCGGGTCGGAGCTGCACGCTCGTGAATCGACGCGCGGAACCTCTGCCATCGCAGCAGCATCCCAAAGTGATTGCGCAACGACGGACGGGTCCCCGCGTCGGACGCCCGGCCGATGCCGCAACAGCCAGTCCGCCGCATAGGCCGACGCCGACGTCTTGTCGGGCCAGTGGACCGAAAGCGTGCCGGCGGTTGAACCGTAATCAGAGGGTTCGATATCGAGTTCAATCGTGGTCAGGTCAAACACCCGCTCGCGCGTGTCCGGGTGAAAGTTGTCCGGATCGTTGTCACGCAACCAGATGAACGGATACTCGATATCCGACTGATCGTCGAAAGTGACGGTAAAGCCACGTTCGCCGCGTGCGACGCTAACGATATTCATGCGATCTGTACCTCCGGATCAGAGGTGTGCCAATAGTTGGGGGGCCTGCTACGAGGGGCGTGCGGGTGGCGGCCACCAGTCCAGCAGTTTTTCGTGGGACCAAACAGAAATCATGGCTCAGATCATCCAGTCAGATGTCTCGAGCTTAGTCCAGCGAGTTGCGCTCGCGCAAGAAATTGAAGCAGGATTGGCCGCTCGACTCCCGCTGCGGGAGACAAGGGGGCAGTGTACGCAATGAAAGTCGGATTCATTGGACTCGGAAACGTAGGCGCAAAACTCGCCGGCAGTGTTTTGCGTAACGGCATCGACCTGACAGTTCGTGACCTCGACCGCGAGGCGGCAGAACCGTTACTGGCGGCCGGCGCCGGCTGGGCAGATTCGCCGCAGGCGCTCGCCGAGCAGGTCGATATCATTGTTACCTGCCTGCCCAGCCCGGCGATATGCGCTGAGGTCATGGAGGCCGATGACGGCGTGATCGCGGGCCTCGGCGACGGCAAGATCTGGGCGGAGATGAGCACGACCGATACGGCCGAAGTGCAAAGACTCGGCGCGCTCGTTGCTGAGACCGGGGCCGCTGCTGTCGATTGCCCGGTTTCCGGGGGCTGTCATCGCGCGGCAACGGGCAACATCGCAATTCTTGCAGGATGCGACCGCGACGTATTTGAACGCGTCCTGCCGCTGCTGACGACCATGGGCCGTCGTATTCTTCATACAGGGCCGCTTGGCACGGCATCAACGCTCAAGGTCATGACCAACTACCTGGCAACGGCAAACCTGGTATCGGTGTGCGAGGCACTGGCAACCGCCGAGAAGGCGGGCCTCGATCTCAACACAACCTATGAAGCAATTCGCATTTCGTCGGGTACGTCGTTCGTACACGAGACCGAAGGCCAGGTCATTCTCAACGGCAGTCGTGATATCAACTTCACGATGGGGCTTGTGCTCAAGGACATCGGCCTGTTCCAGGCCATAGCCGATCGCGCAGGTATCGAGCTCGAGCTTTCACCGCTCCTGATTGATATCTTCAACGACGGCATCGAGCGCTACGGCTTCGACGAATGGTCGCCCAACATCATTCGGCGCCTTGAGGATGCCAATGACATTGAGGTACTCGCGCCAGGCTTCCCTGAGCAGATGACCGATGATGAGCCCGAAGAGCCCGGTTACGAAGTTAAAGCGTTAGCGAGGACATAGACATTCAAACGGAAGCACAAATCGTCATTGTCGGCGGCGGCATCATGGGTGTCGGCCTGCTGTATCACCTCGCCGAAGAAGGCTGCACCGACGTGCTGCTTATCGAGAAGGGTGAGCTCACGTCAGGCTCAACCTGGCACGCGGCCGGCCAGTGCCCGAGCCTCGTCGGCAACTACAACCTCGCCAAGATTCACGCGCACAGCAACGAGCTGTACCCGAAACTCGAAGAGATGACCGGGCAGTACGTGAGTTGGCACCCGTCGGGCGGCATCCGGCTTGCACTGAACCAGGACGATCTCGACTGGTTTCATTATCTCTACGGCATGTCGCGCAGCGTCGGTTTCGAAATGGAGATCATTGGCCCGAACGAAATCAAAAATATCGTTCCGTGGCTCGATCTCGACGGCGTCATTGCCGGTGCGTACACAACCGGCGACGGACATGCCGACCCGACCGGCCTGACCAACGCGATGGCGCGCGGCGCGACCAATATGGGCGCAAAGATCGAACGGCATAATCGTGTTGTCGATATCAAGCTGCTGCCGTCCGGTGAGTGGCAGGTCGTCACCGAGAAAGGCAACGTCAAAGCGCAGGTCGTTGTGAACGCGGCGGGGTCATTCGCACGCCTCGTGTCACAAATGGTAGGCAGCGACATGCCGCTCGTGAATATGGAGCACCAGTACGTCGTCACGGGAAACGTCGACGAGTTTGTCGCGCGCGATGACGAGATGCCCGTTGTGAGGGACCCGCGTGCGTCATCCTATATTCGCCAGGAACAGAAGTCCGGGCTGATCGGGGTTTACGAGCAAACCGGCATGCGCGAAGCGTGGCTGCCGGACGGATTTCCGCCATGGGATTCGGACAGCGAGTTGTTCCCCGACGATCTTGAACGAATCATGCCGTGGCTCGGCTACGCAATGGAGCGCCTGCCCGTGCTCGAGGAAGCCGGCATCAAGCGCATCGTCAACGGCGCGATTCCGCACCCACCCGACGGCCCGCCGTACCTCGGCCCGGTCTCCGGCATCCCGAATTTCTGGCTGTGCTGTGGCTCGTCGTTCGGCATCGCGCAGGGCGCCGGCTGTGGCAAATTCCTCGCGCAGTGGATGCTGCACGGCGATTCCGAAATCAACATGACCGGGTTCGACCCGCGCCGTCTCGGCGTGTATGCCGACCCTGATTATGCGAAAGCCAAAGCATTCCAGGACTTTGGCATGACGTACACGACGCCAATGCCGGGTGAAGAACTGCCTGCCGGCCGGCCGCAGCGCACCAGCCCGCTTTACGAAACGCTCCAGGGCAAGGGCGGCGTGTTTACTGAAACCTTCGGCTGGGAACGGCCCAAGTGGTATTCACTCGATGGCCGCGACGAGGACTACAGCTGGCAACGCAGCAATGTCTTCGACGTCGTCAGGGATGAGTGCATGGCCGTGCGCGAACGCGCCGGCATTCTCGACCTCTCGGGATTTGCGAAATACGACGTCACCGGCCCCGATGCGGAAGCGTTTCTGAATCGCCTGTGTGCGAACCGCATGCCGACACGCGAAGGCGGTGTCGTACTCGCTCACATTTTGTCGAAAAATGGCCGGATTCTCGGCGAGGTCACCATTACGCGGCTTGCCGACAACAGTTTCTACCTGTTGTCGGCCGCCGGTGCCGAGTTGCGCGATCTTGCTCACCTGGACCAAGGTGTACTCGAAGGCGAAAACGTACAAATTCAAAACGTGACTGACGACCGCGGCGTCCTGGTACTCGCAGGTCCGAAATCGCGCGACGTGTTGTCAAAATTGACGGACGCGGACCTTACGAATGCGTCGTTCCGCTGGCTGACAGGCAAGGAAATTGACGTAGCCGGTGTTGTGACCCGCGCACTGCGCGTCAACTACGTCGGTGAACTCGGCTGGGAGCTGCACCCGGCAATGGATGACCTGCCAAAATTGTACGATGCGATCTGGGAAGCCGGTCAGGAGTTCGGCATTGCAGACTTCGGACTGTATGCCGTCAACAGCCTGCGCATCGAGAAGGCTTATCGCGGCTGGGGCGCCGAGCTGACCAATGAAGTCACGATGATCGATGCCGACATGGAACGCTTCATTAAGCTCGACAAGGACGACTTTACCGGCAAGGCCGCAACGCTTGGCCAGCAGAATGAAGATCGAAGCTTGCAGCTTGTCTATTTCGAAGTTGATGCAGTCGATTCTGACGTGCGCGGCAACGAGCCCATATATGTCGGCGACGATTGCGTTGGGCTTGTGACGTCCGGCGGCTACGGATATGCCGTGCAAAAGAGCCTTGGCTTCGGCTATGTAACACCCGAACTCGCGGCAGCGGGCACCGAGCTTGAAATCGGGCTGCTCGAGCGGCGCTGCAAAGCGCGCGTACTGGCCGAGCCCGCCTACGACCCCGCCAACGAGCGTCTGCGAGCGTGATCCGTGGCTGAACTCCCGAAACAGGCGAATGTTGTCATCATCGGCGGTGGCGTGATCGGCTGTTCGATTGCTTACCATCTCGCGAAGCTCGGCTTTTCAGATGTCATTCTGCTCGAGCGCCAGCAGCTGACCAGCGGCACCACCTGGCACGCGGCCGGCCTCGTTGGCCAGCTGCGCAACTCGATTAACATGACCAAGCTCGCGAAATACACGAGCGAGCTGTACCGCGGTCTTGAGGAGGAGACGGGGCAGGCAACGGGCTACCGCCAGTGCGGATCCATTTCCGTCGCCACAAACGGTGAGCGCTTTGAGGAACTGAAGCGCAGCGCATCAATGGCCAAGGTGTTCGATCTCGAAGTCAACGTGATCGATGTCGATGACATCGTCGCGCGCTACCCGATCATTAATAGCGACGACCTGCTCGGCGGAATTCACATTCCGTCCGACGGCTACGCAAACGCTGTCGATATCAGCCAGGCACTTGCGAAAGGCGCCCGCGCGAATGGTGCACAAATTTTTCAGAACACAAAAGTGACGAAGATCCACAACGACGGCACTCGAGTTACAGGAGTGACCACTCCCGACGGCGACATCGAGGCCAATACGGTCGTACTGTGCGGCGGCATGTGGACACGCGACCTCGCCGCCAGCATCGGCGTCAACGTGCCGTTGCACGCTTGCGAGCATTATTACGCGTTGTTCGAGTCCGTAAAGGGAATCGATCCGAATCTGCCCGTCATGCGCGACTACGACGCCTGCACGTATTACAAGTATGACGCGGGCAAACTTATGGTTGGCGCATTCGAACCACAGGCGAAACCGTGGGGTATGGACGGCATCGCTGACGACTTTTGTTTCGACGAAATAGCAGGCGACTTCGATCACTTCGAACCCGTGCTCGAAGGGGCAATGCACCGCGTACCGGCGCTCGAGAACGCGGGCCTGCAAAAATTTTTCTGCGGCCCCGAAAGTTTCACGCCCGATGTCCGCTATCACATTGGCAAGGCCCCGGAACTCGACAACTGCTTTGTCTCGGCCGGTCTGAATTCGATCGGACTGCAGTCAGCGGGTGGCATCGGCAAGGTCATGTCGGAGTGGATTCGCGACGGCTATCCGCCGGTCGACCTCTGGGAAGTCGACGTGCGGCGCAACATTCCGTTCCAGGGCAATCGCAAGTACCTTAAGGAGCGCGTTAGCGAAAGCCTTGGCCTGCTTTACGCCACGCATTGGCCTTATCGCCAGTACGAAACGTCACGCGGCGTACGCAAGTCGGCTATTCATGACCGTCTCGTTGCTGCGGGTGCGTGCCACGGCGAGGCGTTCGGCTGGGAACGGCCGAACTGGTATGCACCCAGGGGCGTGACGCCGGAGTACGAGTACAGCTACGGACGGCAAAACTGGTTCGAGCATTCCGCGAATGAACACAAAGCCGTGCGCGAGAATGTGGCGCTGTTCGACCAGTCGTCGTTCGCAAAATTCCGACTCGAAGGTCGCGATGCAATGACTGTGCTCAACCGGGTATGCGCCAACGACATTGACGTCACGCCCGGCCGACTGGTTTACACGCAGTGGCTCAACGAGCGCGGCGGTATCGAAACCGACCTGACCGTGACGCGCCTGAGCGACGATGCGTATCTCATCGTGACAGCGGCGGAAACTGAAGTTCGCGACTTCCACTGGTTAAAACAGCATATCCCTGCCGACGCGCACTGTGTGCTCACCAACGTATCATCGGGAATGGGCGTGATCTCGATCATGGGCCCGCGATCTCGTGAACTGTTGCAATCCCTGACGCCCGCCGACATGAGTCACGCCGCTTTCCCGTTCGCGACGAGCCAGGAAATCGAACTTGGCTACGGCTACGTTCGCGCGTCTCGAATTACCTTCGTCGGTGAGCTTGGCTGGGAGCTCTATGTCCCGACCGAGTTCATGCAGGGCGTCTACGATGAGATCGTTGCCGCCGGCACACCGTTCGGTCTTGCGCATGCCGGTTATCACGCGCTGAACTCGTTGCGCATGGAAAAAGGCTACCGCCACTGGAGTCACGACATCACCGATGAGGACACGCCGCTGCAAGCGGGACTTGGTTTCACGGTTAAGTTCGACAAGCCGGGCGGCTTCATTGGCCGCGAGGCGCTAGTCGAACAGAAGCAACGAGGGCTCGACCGGACGCTCGTGCAGTTCCGGCTCGAGGTCCCGGAGCCGCTGCTATATCACAACGAACCGATCTGGCGTGACGGTGAACTTGTCGGTCACATTACGTCTGGCGCTTACGGCCACACGCTCGGTGGTTGCGTTGGACTTGGCTACGTCCACTTGCAGGACGGCGAGCAGCCAGCCGACGCCACAACCGGGCGCTACGAAATCGAAGTCGCCTGCGAGCGTTTCAAAGCGGCAGCATCGCTACGGGCGATGTACGACCCGGAGAACAACAAGATTCGCTGCTAGTGTCGCCGCTTTTAGTCGTCGCGATTTTTCCGATCAATGCGACTGGCGTGAAACTGTACGGTGTCGTAGGGATCGAAACCGCCTTTAGACTCGGCGCCTGTTGAAGGGTCATCCAGAATCTTGAGGTTTGGCACTGTTGGCGAGTACTCATCGTCTTGCGCAACGCCGTCAGACGCACGCGTCTCAAATCGCGGAACTTCTGAGACAGCCCGCGGCGGGCGCGATTCTTTAGATTCCTCAGTATTTCGGGCGGTCAGCAGCTTGCTGAACCAGGAGAATACGTTCATGAATTGATCAGCGCATTCAAATGCGACAACGAAACCGGTGACCGCCTGAAGTCGCAAGGATCAATTCATGAACGTATTCT
>JBCAZN010000008.1:0-17955 GCA_038533035.1 Pseudomonadota bacterium | reverse complement strand
CGACGTCGCGATTACCTGCGCGATGTTGTGCACTACCAGCCCGGTGGTCTTGAGGATTCGTTCATTAAGCTTAAGGCCGCGGGCGTTGATGCAGAACAATTGCAAGAGCTGCTCGACTCGATGTCAGTGCACCCGGTTTTTACCGCGCACCCGACAGAACCAACGCGTCGCACAATCCTGCGCAAGGAACAAAGGGTCGTCAAACACCTGGTCGATCTTCTGAATCCGACGATGACGCCGGGCGAGAAAGACGCAGCGCTGCAGAATATACGACTGCTCGCGACGACCGGTTGGCAGACGGATGAACACCCGTCCGAGGACATGACCGTTTCCGACGAGCTCGAGCACGTACTGTTCTTCGTCACCGACGTGCTGTACCGCGCAATGCCGCCGTTCTATGAAGACATGGAAAGTGCTCTCGAGCGTATCTACGGCGAGGACGCCAAAAAGATCGAGGTGCCGCAACTGCTGCACTTTGGCTCCTGGGTCGGCGGCGACATGGACGGCAATCCCAATGTCAACGCCAAGACGATTCGCGCGACGCTGGCGCGGCAACGCTCACTGATTCTCGACCTGTATTACAACGAGTGTGCGGCGATCAGCGAGAAGCTGAGCCAGACGACCAATCGCGCGCAGTTCGATGACGGGATATTTGAACGCATTGAAGAGTATCGCGGGGTATTCCCGAATGCGTATCACGCGGTACCGGCGCGTCACCGCGAGATGCCGTATCGCGTGCTTTTACGGCTGATCCGGCAGCGCCTGCAGTCAACCTACGACGATGACATTTTTCCGTATGAAAAAGTCGGGCAGCTGATCGGCGATATCGAACTCATTGCCAATAGCCTCAAACGACACAAGGGCGAGAACGCTGGATTGTTCGCGGTCAAACGGTTGTTGCGACGCATCAAGACGTTCGGTTTTCACATGGTCACGCTCGATGTACGCCAGGATGCGGAAGCGCATCGCCGCGTGATCGGCGAGTGTCTCGGTGAAGAAGACTGGATGGACACGCCGGCCGAGGAGCGCACAAAGCGCCTGGTCGAGGCGCTCGAGGGACGCGAAGGCGCACCGATGGATATGAGCACCGCTGCGCGCAAGACCATCGCGGTCTTCCAGGCGATCGCCTTCTGTCGCCGCAAGTACGGCCCGGATTCCATCGGGCCGTTCATCATCAGCATGGCGCAGGGTGTCGACGACATGCTGTCGGTCATGCTGCTCGCCCAGTGGGGCGAATTGCACAACAAGAATGGCCAGGTGCCGCTTGATATCGTGCCGTTGCTGGAGACCGTTGATGACCTGGAGAACGGTCCGGCAATCCTGAATTCTGCGCTTGAGATCGAGACTTATCGGCGCCACCTGAAGCGCCGCAAGAACCGGCAGATGATCATGATCGGTTACTCGGACAGCAACAAGGACAGCGGCCTCGCGTCGGCACGTTGGGCGCTGCAAAACGCGCAGATCGCAATCGCGGACGCGGCGAACGACAAGGGCATCGATCTCACGATGTTTCACGGTCGCGGCGGCACGATCAGCCGCGGCGGCGGCAAGACGCACGTTGCCGTGATGAGCGCACCGGCCGGCACCGTCAACGGACGCCTGCGGGTGACCGAGCAGGGCGAAATCATTAACGAGAAATATGGCCTGCGCGGTATCGCGTTGCGCACGCTGGAGCAGATGACCGGTTCGGTGGCGTTGGCGACGGCGCTGCCACGGCATCACGGTAATGACAGTCCTGAGTGGCACGACATCATGGACCTGATCGCCACGGAAAGTCGCAAGGCTTACCGCAAGCTCGTTTATGAAACGCCCGGGTTCTTCGAGTACTTCCGCCTGGCAACGCCGGTGGACCTTATCGAACGCATGCGCATAGGCTCGCGTCCGGCCTCGCGGCGGCGGCAACAGGGCGTTGAGGACCTGCGCGCCATTCCGTGGGTGTTTGCGTGGACGCAGTCGCGCTGCATCCTGCCCGGCTGGTTCGGTGTTGGCACCGGCATGAAAATGGCGATCGAACAGTTCGGCGAAGACAAGGTCGGCGAAATGTTTAGCCAGTGGTATTTCCAGCGCGGGCTGACCGCCGACACTGAAATGGTGCTGGCGAAGGCCGACCTCGGCATCGCGGAGCTTTATTCCGAACTCGCCGGCGAACTGCATGAAACGTTTTTCCCGATCATCCAGGAAGAGCACGCCCTCACTCGCGACCTGCTGCTCGATTACTCCGAACAGGAAACACTCCTCGAAGGCGACAGCACGCTGCAACGCGCGATTATGCTGCGCAACCCCTACGTCGATCCGATGAGCCTGATGCAGGTCGACCTGCTGCGCCGTTGGCGCGCTTCAGGCCGGGAAGACGGCGAAATCTTCGATACGCTGCTCGCAAGCATCAACGGCATCGCCCAGGGCCTGCAAAACACCGGCTAAAAAAATTGGGGTATCAACTACCGTAATTACTTGAAGGTGACGAAGTCTTCTAGCGGTTTGCGGGCGATATCCGGCACCTCGGCGTCGTCTGCGGGGTAGCCGACGACCAGCAACAGGAACGGGCGTTCGCTTTTCGGACGATCCAGAATTTCATTCAGGAAACGCATCGGACTCGGCGTATGTGTCAGCGTTGCAAGACCTGCCATGTGCAGCGCCGTGATCAGCATGCCGGTTGCGAGACCCGTCGATTCCGTCGGGTAGTAATGCTTTACCTTGCGGCCATCCGGCAGCTCGCCAAATTTTTGCAGAAACACGGCGATAAGGTACGGCGCCGTCTCGAGGAACGGCTTGTGTTCATCGGTGCCGAGCGGTTCGAGCGCCGCCAGCCATTCCTCGGACGCGCGATGCTCGTAGAATTCGCGTTCCTCGACTTCGGCAGCGTCGCGAATTTTCGACTTCACATCCGGGTCGCTAATGACGACAAAGTGCCACGGCTGCAGGTTGGCACCACTTGGTGCCGTGTTGGCCGCCCTCAGTGCAGTTTCAATGACGTCGAGCGGCACCGGGCGATCTGAAAACTCGCGCACCGTTCGGCGTCGGTCGATGTCTTCGTAAAAAGCCTGCAGCCGCTCGCGCATTTCCTCGATCGGATATTCACGGTACTGATCCAGCGGCCTGGTCGGATACTTGCTCACATCAATCCTCGTTGGCACCGAGATCCTGCATCACGCTCCACTCGGTCGTATCGTTCTCGGAAACGGCAAAGCTGCGCGCCGAAATACCCGCGTCATGCACTGACTCCGGATCGCCTGTCAGCAACGGATGCCATTCGGGTAGCTCCTTGCCCGAAGCCAATCGCCGGTAAGCGCAACTGGCCGGCAGCCATTTAAACGCATCGGGCTTGTCCGCCTCAAGCACGAGACATTCCGACACCAGTTTCGCGCGATTCCTGTAATCGGTGCACCGGCACGCACCAACATCCAGCAAACGACACGCAACGTCTGTGTAAAAGATGTTGCCGGTATCCTCGTCCTCGAGCTTGTGCAGGCAGCACAACGCACAGCCGTCGCACAGCGACTCCCACTCGTCGCGGGACATCTCGGTCAGTGATTTGCGTTTCCAAAAGGGTTCGGTCATCTTCCGGTACTGTGCAAGAGCTGACACCATTAATACAGAGTATGCATCCACGATGAAAGCCGTGCTTCTCGACTGGGCAACGATGGGCCCGGACCTCGATATCACCGAGCTGTACCGCTTGCTGCCTGATCTCGAGCTCTACGACGACACTGAAGACGACCAGATTGCCGCGCGTATTGCCGGCGCCGAGATCGTGCTTGGCAACAAGGTCATGATCTCTGAAACGCTGTTTTCCGGTGCTCCGGCCATGCGCTTCATCGGCCTGACCGCAACCGGCACGGACAACATCGACCTCGACTCGGCCAAACGGCACGGCGTCGCTGTCGCCAACATCCGAGCCTACTGCACACAGTCGGTTGCGGAGCACGTCTTCGCCTGCCTCTTGAATCTCGCGCACAACATCGGCAACTACGACCGCGACGTCAAGAACGGCGAATGGCAGCACGCCGAGAACTTTTGCATGCTCACGCATCGCATCGACGAACTTTCGGCTATGACGCTCGGTATCGTCGGCTTCGGCGCGCTTGGCCAGGGGGTCGCGCGAATCGCCGAGGCCTTCAACATGGATGTCATCGTGTCGGCACGCCCGGGAAGTAACTCGACCCCCGATGACCGCGTCAGTTTCGACGAGCTGCTTCAGCGTGCCGATGTCATTTCGCTGCACTGCCCGCTCAACGAAACTACACAGAACCTGTTCGGTACCGATGAATTTCTTGCAATGAAATCGTCGGCTTTCCTGATCAATACCGCCCGCGGCGGCCTGGTCGACTCACAGGCGCTCGCTACCGCGCTGCAGAACGGCGACATCGCCGCCGCAGCTGTCGACGTGCTGCCGAAGGAACCGCCCGTCAATGGCGACCCGCTAATCGACTACGCCGGCAACAACCTGATCATCACACCGCATATCGCGTGGGGAACACTGCAGGCACGCCAGGCCGCGATCGATGAGCTCACGGCCAACATTGCCTCGTTCCTCGAGGGCGGTGATCGCTGCCGCGTCGTCTGACACCTGGAGAATTCGATGAACATACGCAACCTTGCCTTCGGCGCCATGCTTTGCGTCGCGCTCGCATCACTTGCCTACGCGATGGACTCGCGCACCGAGCGCCAGTACTTCACGTCCGAGGCGATGGCCGCGCTGGACCTGCCGTTTGCCGAAGCCGTGCTCGTTGGCGACACGCTTTACATTTCAGGTGCGGGCGGTCTCGACCTCAAAACGATGAAGGTGCCGGAGGACCCGAAAGAAGAGGCGCGCCTGCTGATGGAGTCTTTCAAGGCGACCCTGGCGATGGCGGACATGACGATGGACGACCTTGTCTCGATCACCATCTATTGCCCGGACCTTTCGCTTTACGCGGACTTCAACGAAGTTTATCGAAGCTACTTCGACGGTGACTTTCCGGCCCGCGCGTTCGTCGGCTCGGGCGAACTGTTGTTTGGTATGCGTTTTGAAATGGAAGGAATTGCGGTCCGCTAGGATCCGCAAGCGAATACACGATCGCGGTCCGTTAGGATCCGCAAGCGAATACACGATCGCGGTCCGCTAGTGACCGAGCACTAGGCACCAATTATCTGTCGCGCCCACTGCACAATCTGGCGCACCCGTGGCGACCCGAGATCGTAGGCCTCGTCAAACGTCACCCACCGCCATTCGTGGTGTTCGGGCTCGCCGGTTTCAGGTGAGAGGCCCATGACGACGTCACTGGTCTCCGTCCGGCCGAGAAAATAGCGCGCGATCTTGCCCTTACTGTACGGACCGGTTTCGAAATAGCGATCACCCCAGTCAAACGCCACGTCCTTGATACCGGTTTCCTCGGCTACCTCGCGTATTGCGGCATCCATGGGTTCCTCACCGTTCTCGCGAATCCCCTTCGGGAAATCCCAGTGGTGGTATGCGCGCAGCAATAGCGTTACCCAGCCCTCCGGCGTTTCGCGCGCGAGCACGACGCCACACGACAGCATGGTCATGCTCACGCCGCGGCGCCCCTCAGCACGTCAACCGGTCGCGCATTAACGGCGCCTCGCGCCGCGACGTACCCGCTAACGCACACGACGAAAACGCCAGCCGCGACGCCGACAAGCCACAGCCACGGATTGATGGTTGGTTTGAGTTCGAACAGCTGCGTCGCGACGATCCACTCAAGTATCGTCGCACCCGCCGAAGCCAGGATGCCCGCCGCGAGACCAAGCGCCGCGAACTCCGCCATGACGCCAGCGAATACTGTCCGCTTCCGCGCACCCAGGGCGCGCAGCATGGCGCTCTCAAAGCGTCGCTCGTCGATGGTCGATTGCACGGCGGCAAACAGAACGGCGATTCCCGCCGCCAGTGTGAAGATGAAAACCGCCTGCACCGCGAGACTCGCTTTCTCGATGATGCCGCGCACCTGGGCAAGGATCGCTCCAATATCGATAACCGAAACGGTCGGGTGCGCGCGCAACATTGGCAGCAGAACCGGTTTCTCGTCCTCAGCCAGACGCATGCTCGACACGAATGTGGCGGGCAGCCCGTCCAGTGCACCGGGTGAAAACGCGATAAAGAAGTTCGGCTGGAACGAGTCCCAGTTAACTTTGCGAAGGTTGGTGATGACACCTTCAATTTCGCGACCGGCGATAAAAAATTTCAACCGGTCGCCAATGCCGACGCCCATTTCCACCGCAATCTCGTCTTCAACCGAGACTTGCGGTTCGCCATTGTAGTCCGCTGTCCACCATTCACCGGCCGAGACAGAGCTGCTGGAGTTCAGCTCGCTCAGCCAGGTCAGGTTTGCTTCGCGTTTCGCCAGCCACTCGCCGCGCTCAGCCGGATACTCGCGCTCGTTCACAGGCACATCGTTGATCGCTAGCATGCGACCGCGAACCATCGGCGTAAACGCCGGTGCTTCGACATCGTTATCCGCAAATATCGATGCAATGGAGTCGACTTCCTGGGGCTGGATGTTGATGAGAAAGTGATTCGGCGCATTCTCATCCAGCGTCTTACGCCATCCGTCAAGCAGGTCAGTTCGCACCAGCGTCAACAGCAGCAGTACCGTGATACCCAGGCCAAAGGCGACAACCTGCACGGCGCTCGCCCGACCCCGCCGTGCGACATTCGCAAGGCCATAACGCCAGGCGACGCCAACACCTGATCGAGCACTGCCTATCCAGTGAACCATCAGGCGGCCGACGATGTATAGCAGGGCAGCGATAACGATGATGCCGCCAAGCACGATAAATAACATCCGACCGTCGCCGACCGATTGATATAACAGCGCCGTGACCGCCAGTAGCGACGTTCCTACGACGAGTCCGCGCGATGGCGGTGGCGGCATTTCGTCGTGGCGCAGCACCCTGAGTGGCGGCGTGTTGCGAAGCTGGATCAACGACGGCAATGCAAAGCCGAGGAGCAAGATAAACGCGCTGCCGCAGGCAAGCACGACGGGCCGCAGCCCCGGACTCGGCAGCTCACTCTGCAGCAGTTCACGAATAATGCTGGACAGAAAACTCTCAGCCGCATACCCGACAATGCTGCCCGCGACGACACCGAGCACGCCCAGCAATGCGAGTTGCACAAGCGATACCGACATCACGAAACCCTGGGTGGCGCCAAGACTTTTCATCAGCGCAACGGTGTCCATACGGCGCTGCGCAAAACGGCGTGCCGACATGGCGACGGCGACCGCACTTAACAACAAACTGATTACAGCGGTCAGCGAAAGGAATTGATCCGCTCGATCCGCAGCGCTGTAAACGCGTTCGGTACTTTCTTCCTGGCTGCTGACTCGAATCGTGTCCGGCAGGACAGCAGAAATCGCCTCAGCAAAACCGGCTACGTTTTCATCACTGCCCGCGACAAGCAGCCGGTAGGTGACGCGACTGCCCTCTCCTACGAGCCCGGTTGCCTCGAGATCCTCGGCGTTGATCATCACCGTCGGCGCCATGGACGCGAAACCGATCGACTGATCCGGGCGATAGGTCAGGATCGCGGTAACGACAAGATCAATCTCGCCCACCTGCAGCGAGTCCCCCACTGTAGCCCCGACGCGGGCAAGGAAAGACCCTTCGGCCCAGACCTCTCCAGATGCCGGAACTGTGTCGACGGTACGCTCCTCTGCAAAGAAGTCGTCAGTGACGCGCAATGCCCCGCGTAACGGATAGGCGTCGGACACTGCGCGCACGACGGACAAGGCATTGTCCTCGCCGCTGAACACCACGGACGGGAATGACATCGCATCGGCAGTCTGCAGCCCGTATTCCGCGGCGAGATCACGCCACTCCTGCGGTACCGGGTCCTGCGAGCGCAGGCGCAGATCCGCGGCAAGCGTTTCGTTCGCCTGAATTTTTACGGCCTTGCTGATCCGGTCGGTTAGAAAGCCAACCGCTGTTAGTGCCGCAACAGCCAGCGCAACGGCTGCAAGCAACACGAGCACCTCACCGGATCGCAGCTCGCGACCGAAGCTTCTTAAGGCATAAACGACTGCCCTCACGCGGCGGCCCGCGTATCGCTGATCAGCTTACCGGCGTCGAGTGCGATAATGCGGTCGCAGCGATCGGCAAGGCTGCTGTCATGCGTCACCAGTACCAGCGTCGTCGATGACGTCTTATTGAGCTCAAACATGAGCTGCATGATGTTCTCACCGGTATTGCTGTCGAGGTTGCCGGTCGGCTCGTCGGCGAACAGCACCGCCGGTTCGGCCGCGAATGCGCGCGCAATTGCCACACGCTGTTTCTCGCCACCGGACAATTGCGCCGGGTAGTGACTCCAGCGCTCACCCAGTCCGACCTTTTGAATCAGATCCTGCGCCGAATCACGTGCTTTTTCATTACCGGCCAGCTCGAGCGGCAGCATGACATTCTCCAGTGCGTTCAGCGACGGCACGAGATGAAACGACTGGAATACAAACCCGACGCTTTCGGCGCGAATGATCGCCCGACCGTCTTCGTCAAGATCCGACAGGTTGTTGCCGTTCAGTACGACGTGCCCTTCCGTCGGCAGGTCCAGTCCGGCAAGCAGCGCGAGCAACGTCGACTTTCCCGCACCTGATGCACCGACGACCGCGACCGACTCTCCGGCGCGAACCAGGAAACTGACGCCCGAAAGAATGGTCAGAGTCCCTTCAGGACTGCTAACCTTCTTACCCAACTCGTGTGCTTCGAGCACATGCTTTGCAGCGGAATCCGATTCAGACATGCGAATATTTTTAACCTTTTTGTTGCTTGGCGTAGCCGCGGGCGCGCAAGGCAGCGGGTCGCCGACGATTTTGATCTTCGGCGACAGCCTCAGCGCAGGATACGGTATAGATGTGGACCAATCCTGGGCTGCTTTGTTGCAGGCGCGGCTTGAGGAACAAGGGTACGAACATAGCGTCGTTAACGCCAGCATTAGCGGCGAAACAACCGAAGGCGGCGCTACCCGCATCAACACGGCCCTGGCGGACTTCTGTCCCGAGCTGATCATCCTCGAGCTCGGCGGCAACGATGGCTTGCGCGGCTTTCCACCGCAGCGCATGAAAGACAACCTGACGAAGATCGTAGCGAGAGCGAAAGACAGCGGCGCTACGGTCGTACTGCTTGGCATCCGCATTCCGACCAACTACGGTCCCCGTTACTCCGCGGCGTTCGAGCAGGTGTTTCGCGAGGTTTCCAGTGAACAGGGCATTCACTGGATCGAGTTTTTCATGGAAGGCGTTGCCCTGAATGACAATTTGCTACTGGATGACCGTATACATCCGAACGCGGCAGCCCAGCCGATACTTCTCGACAACGCTTGGCCTATAATCAGCGCTGCTCTGGACGACTAAGCGACAAGGGGGAGGTTCGTGGAAAAAGTCTGGCTTGATTCTTACCCGCCCGGGATTCCTGAAAACGTTGAAACGCCACCGTGGAAATCGGTGCGTGACCTGTTCGAGCAGGCATTCGACAAGTACCCGGACAATGCGGCGTACACCAACATGGGCACAACCCTGAGCTACGCCGATCTCGACGAGAAATCGATGCAGTTTGCGTGCTACCTGCAGAAGACGCTGGGGCTGACACGAGGCGAACGCGTCGCAATCATGCTGCCGAACATCCTGCAGTACCCGGTGGCCATGTGCGGTGCATTTCGTGCCGGCTGTGTCGTCGTCAATGTAAATCCGCTGTACACTGCCCGCGAACTGAAGCACCAGCTTGACGACTCAGGCGCAAAAGCTATCGTCATTCTTGAGAACTTCGCGCACATCCTGGAAGACGTGATCGCCGACACTGCCGTCGAGCACGTCGTCACGACCGGCGTCGGCGATCTGCTGAAATGGCCGAAAAGTGCGATTGTCAATTTTGTGCTGCGCACGATCAAGAAACAGGTACCGGGTTACTCGCTGCCCGGCAACGTGAAGTTCAAGGCCGCGCTGCAGGCCGGCGCCGGGCAGGCTCTCGACGACGTCGATATTGGCTTCGCCGATATTGCTTACCTGCAGTACACGGGTGGCACCACTGGCGTCTCGAAAGGCGCGATGCTGAGTCACCGCAACATGGTGTTCAATGTTCAGCAGACGATTACCTGGCAACACGACATCTATGATGGCGTCGAACCCATCGTCGCCATCACGGCGTTGCCGCTGTACCACATCTTTTCGCTGCAGGGTAATTGCCTCACGGTAATGGCGCAGGGGGGCGAAAATGTCCTGATCACGAACCCGCGTGACTTTGAAGGCTTCGCAAAAGAAATCGCGAAGTTCGATTTCAACCTGTTTACGGGTGTGAACACGATGTTTGCGGCTCTCATGAACACCCCGAGCTTTGACAAGGTCGACTTCAGTCACCTGCGCGTCTGTATCGGTGGCGGCATGGCCGTGCAGCCGGCTGTCGCCGAGGAATGGCACCAGAAAACCGGCAACTGGATCCTGCAGGGATACGGGCTTACCGATACATCGCCCGCCGCAATCGTTTGCCGTTTCGACTCGACGTTTACGGGCACGATCGGTCTGCCATTACCGTCTACCGAGGTCATGATTGCGGATGATGCGGGTAATCCGCTGCCGATTGGCGAAATCGGTGAGATCTGCATCAAAGGCCCGCAGGTCATGGAAGGCTACTGGCAACGTCCCGCGGAGACTTCCGCCACAATGTTGCCCGGCGGTTGGCTGAAGACGGGCGACGTTGGCCGGATGGACGAAGAAGGCTATACGTGGATCGAGGATCGCAAGAAGGACATGATCCTGGTTTCCGGTTTCAACGTGTACCCGAACGAAATCGAAAACGTGGTCGTTGAGATGGACGGCATCCTCGAAGCCGCCGCGATCGGTATCCCGGACACGCGCTCCGGCGAAATCGTCAAGGTGTTTGCCGTCAAGAAAGACGCGAGCGTGACCGAAGAGGATGTGCTTGCGCACTGCAAGAAGAACCTGACGGGTTACAAGCGACCGAAAATCATCGAGTTTCGCGACGAGCTGCCGAAAACCAACGTCGGCAAGATTCTCAGGCGCGCGCTCAGAGATTAGCGGCTACTCTACAGACTGCGCCGCCGGTGAGGCGTAGCTACATTACGAGCAGAACAGAGCGCATCAGATCCAGCGGCGTACGTTGCGGCAGTACTCCCGATACTCATCACCAAACAGCTCACGCAGCACGCGTTCCTCGGGTTTGATCTGAAAGTGATTCAGGACGGGTATGAACAGGAGTGCAACGGCAATACTCGCAAGGCTCCCCAGCCATATTGCCCACGCGCCGAGCGCCAGCAGCAGTCCGACGTACATGGGGTTGCGCGATTTGGCAAAGATGCCGTCGCTGACAAGCGTCGTCGCTTTCGCGGGATCGAGGGGGTTGACGGTTGTCTCGGCCTTGCCGAACTGGCGCACCGCGGTTACCGAGAAGAAAGCGCCAAACGCAACCAGGATGCCAATTACGACCCAGCGGTTTGGCAACTCAAACGGGTAGGCATAACGACTGTCCGCAACAAACCACATGGCTACACCGAACAACAGCATCCAGACCGGCGGCGGGATCTTGTTCTGCACAGCGCTTTCCTCCTGCAGGGCTATCGATGATAGGCCGGGCTCATCTCATGCACGGCGTCGACGAGAACACCCAGGTTATCAGGATCGATGTCCGGCGTGATGCCGTGACCAAGGTTGAATATGTGGCCCGGGCCATCGCCATAGCTTGCGAGCGTGTCGGCGACGCCCTGGCGAATCACGTCCGCTGACTCGCGCAATGTTGCGGGATCGAGATTGCCCTGCAATGCCACCTTGTCCTGCGTGTACTTGCGAGCGTCCGCGAGACTGGTTGTCCAGTCGACGCCGAGTGCATCGGCACCTGTATCGGCCAGGTCGGCCAGCAGCGGACCCGCGCCCTTCGTAAACAAGATAACCGGTACCTTGCGGCCGTCCTTTTCCCGAATCAGTCCGTCGACAATCTTTTGCATACTAGCGAGCGAGAAGCGGCGGAAGTCATCCGGTGGCAGTGCGGCGCCCCAGGTATCGAAGATCTGCACCGCCTGCGCGCCGGCCTCGATCTGTGCGTTGAGATACTCGATAGTAGTGTCGGCAACAATGTCCATGAGATGCGCGAGCGCATCCGGCTGCTCTTTGGCCAGCCCTTTGATGGTCGGGAATTCACGACTCGAACCGCCTTCGACCATGTAGGTTCCGACTGTGAACGGGCTGCCGGCAAAGCCGATTAATGGCACATCGCCGTTCAGCTCGCGACGAATCGTGCGAACCGCATCGAAGACGTAGCCCAGGTCTTTTTCAACGTCGGGAACACTGAGGGCACGAATCGCCTCGGCTGACTGTACGGGCCGTTCGAATTTGGGCCCTTCGCCGCTGACGAAGTAAAGGCCGAGGCCCATCGCGTTAGGTACCGTAAGAATGTCAGAGAACAGGATTGCCGCGTCGAGCGCAAAACGCCGCAACGGTTGCATTGTGACCTCGCAGGCGAGATCCGGGTTGCTGCAGAGACTCAGGAAGTCACCGGCCTCGGCGCGCGTTGCGCGGTACTCCGGCAGATAACGGCCCGCCTGGCGCATTATCCAGACCGGCGTGCGCTCGACGGGTTCTCGTAAGAGTGCGCGCAGAAATACGTCATTTTTGAGTTCAGTCATGAGCCGACCGTCGCTTCGATGGATGCTTGCATGGCTTCGGCCACAGCGCGCGGGCTATCAGCATCGCGGATCGGGCGCCCGACGACAATATAGTCGCAGCCGTTCTGGAATGCGGTTTCCACTGTGACAACGCGTTTCTGGTCGCCAACCGGCTTGTTGTCGACGGGTCGAATACCGGGCGACACAACCAGCAGCTTCTCATCCACAAACTCGCGCAGCTTCGGCACTTCGAGGCCGGATGAGATGACGCCGTCGCAGCCAGACTCGAGGCACTGCTTCGCGCGCGACAAAACCAGCTCCTCGACGTTGCAGTCGAACCCCAGGTCATCGAGGTCGCCGCGATCCAGGCTCGTGAGTACCGTTACGCCAAGCACTTTGAGGCTGTCGCCCTTTTGCTCGGCGGCCGCTTCCATGATGGAGCGATTGCCATGCACGGTAACGAATGACGCGCCGCGATCCTTGAGCTGCCGTACCGACGATCCGACGGTTGCCGGTATATCGAAAAATTTCAGGTCCGCGAACACCTTTTTGTCGCGAGACAGCATCCAGTCCAGCAGCTCGAAATACTCACCACTCATCATGAGCTCGAGCCCGATCTTGTAAAAAGTGACGGCGTCGCCCAGCTCCTCGGCGAGTGCTTTTGCGCGGTCGCAGCTCGGCACGTCCATCGCGAAAATCAGGCGGTCTTTGTTAGGAATGTTCTTGTGCTGCACAGGCGTTCCTCAGGCTTTCGCGCGCGAATTCTATCAGCCTGAGAGCGCTTCGTGTGCGGTGATTGCGAAGCGATCGGTCATTCCTGCGATGTAGTCCGCAATGACGCGGGCACGCGCCGTTTTGTCACCACCGGCGGCACGATCGGCGAATTCGGCCGGCATCCGGGTGACGTCATCCCAGTAGGCATCGAAAAGCTCCCGGACCATCGCCTGTGCACGGTGTGTCATCTCAAGCTTCTTCTCATGGGTGTACAGGTGGCGGTTCAGGAAGCGCTTTAGCGACGTGTGTTGCTCATAGACCTCGTCGGACATTGTGACGAGCGGCTCGCCGGCCGCCCGAACGTCCTCGATGGACCGCACGCCCGATGCGTCTATGCGCCGGCCCGAATTCTCGATCAGATCATCAATCACTTTGCCAATCATGCGCCGGTTGATCTCGTAGATGAGCCGCCGGTCTTCAAGGTCGGGGTACCTGTCGCGAACAGCGATAAACTGGTCGTTGAAAAGCGGCTGCTCACACAGCTGCTCAAGCGACAGCAGCCCCGCGCGAAAACCATCGTCGACATCATGGTTGTTGTACGCGATCGCATCCGCGATGTTCGCGATCTGTGCCTCAAGCCCGGGTTGCTTGCGCTCGAGGAAGCGCTCGCCAATATCGCCCAGCATTCGTGCATTTTTCTTCGAGCAATGCTTGAGGATGCCCTCGCGCGTCTCGAACATCAGGTTCAGGCCGGCGAAGTCCGCGTACTGGGTTTCAAGCTCGTCAACGACGCGTAGCGACTGCAGGTTGTGCTCGAAGCCGCCGAAGTCGCGCATGCACTCGTTCAAGGTATCCTGGCCCGCATGACCGAACGGCGTGTGCCCAAGATCGTGCGCAAGGCAAACAGCCTCGGTCAATGCCTCGTTGAGGTTAAGCGCCTTTGCCACGCTGCGGCCCACCTGGCTGACTTCGAGCGAGTGCGTCAGGCGCGTTCGATACAGGTCGCCTTCGTGATTAACAAATACCTGTGTCTTATAGATAAGGCGACGAAACGCCGTTGAATGAATGATTCGATCACGATCGCGCTGGTACTCGCCGCGATGTGTCGAGCGAGGCTCGGAAATTCTGCGGCCGCGACTTTGCGACTCATCGGCGGCGTACGTCGCCAGCCCGGCATTCATCAAGCGGCCTGTCCTGTCAGCTCTGTCAATCGATCCGCATCGTAGTCCGCGGTCACGTAAGCATCACCAAGCTCGCGCAGCAGCACAAATCGCATCTGCTTGCCCTGCACCTTCTTGTCCATACCCATCGCCGACATCCAGTCGGAGGCAGTGATCGCTGGCGGCTCGACCGGCAGGCCTGCCGCGGCAATCAGGTTGCGCAGGCGGGTGTCGTCAACGCCGCTGAGCCTGGCGGCCATCACCATGCCGGCTGCGACAGCCTCGCCGTGCAACCACTCGCCGTAGCCCTGGGACCGCTCGATCGCGTGGCCGAAGGTATGCCCGAAATTCAGGATGGCTCGCCGGCCCGCCTCCCGCTCGTCCTCGGCAACCACCTCGGCCTTGAGCTCGCAGGAACGACGAATCGCATGGGCAAGGGCATCCGGGTCCTTATCGAGCAACGCCGCCATGTTGTCTTCGAGCCAGGAAAAAAAGTCGATGTCACAAATCGCGCCGTACTTGATGACCTCGGCGAGGCCCGCGCGCACCTCGCGCTCGGGCAACGTGTCGAGGGTATCGGTATCGATCAAGACAATCTGTGGCTGGTGAAACGCCCCGACCAGGTTCTTGCCCTCGGGATGATTGACGCCGGTTTTGCCGCCCACCGACGAGTCGACCTGCGCAAGCAACGTGGTTGGAACCTGCACGAACGCGACGCCACGCATGTAACACGCGGCAGCGAACCCCGCGATATCACCCACAACGCCACCACCGAGTGCTACGACAGTGGTGTCCCGGTTCGCACCGCTGGCAACCAGCGCGTCGAGAACCGACTGCATGGTAGCAACAGTTTTGTGTGCCTCACCGTCGGGCAGGTCGATACGACTGACCTGCTTACCACCGAGACCAGCCAGCAACGCATCACAGTACAACGGCGCCACGATGGTATTACTGACAACAAGACAGTCACCACCGGCAATATGCGCCCCAAGATCGAAGCCGCCATTAAGCAACCCACGCCCAATAACGATCGGATAAGACCGATCCCCCAGCTCGACGGTTAGTGTTTCAGGAGAAGCCATCTACCAAGGGTAGCGCAACCGGGAAAAGACAAACAGGCAAATAAAGCGGACCGAAGGGAGCCATTGCCTGTTTGTCTTTTCCCGGTTGCGCGGGTCTAGGAAATTTGTTCGATGATCTCACTAGCCACCGAATGCACCTTCCGATTGTCAGTCTCCACAACAAGATCCGCAATCTCCCGATACAAAGGATCCCGCACCTCCAAAAGCCCCGCCAGCGTCTTCTCCGGATCTGTCTTGCCACGCAGCGGACGCTCGCGCCCTTTTGCGGTGCGACGGACCTGCTGGTCGACACTCGTGTACAGGTAGACCACGAAACCGCGCCCGCCGAGACAGTGGCGGTTTTCGGGCCTGATGACAGCACCACCGCCGGTTGCCAGCACGATGCCGTCGCGACCCGTCAGTTCGTCGATGATCTTTGCCTCGCGGCTACGAAAGCCGTCCTCGCCCTCTTTTTCGAAGATAAAGGCAATATCGACGCCGGTGCGCTCCTCGATCACGTCATCGCTGTCGACGAAGTTGAGGTGCGTTGCCCTGGCGAGCTGCCGGCCGACGGCGGACTTACCGGCGCCCATCGGACCAACGAGGAATATGTTTCGCGGTGTTTTCATGTGCTCATTCTATTGCCCGATACAAAAAAGCCAACCCGAAGGTTGGCTTTCCTGATCGATTGATCAATCGATTTAGTAGATGCTCGAACCTTCTTCAAGGATGCGCGGCGTAACAAAGATCAGGAGTTCTGCCTTGTTATCGATACGCGTCCTGCTCTTGAACAGGTTACCCGCAATCGGGATGTCGCCCAGGAACGGTACCTTGTTGATCGTCTCGCGACGTTCCGTTTCGTAGATACCGCCAAGTACGACCGTCTGGCCATCGGCTACGAGAACCTGGGTCTCAACCGACCGAGTATCAATACTCGGTACGGTGCCGCCGAGGCCACCCGTCGAGATAATCTCGCCGACGTTGTCCTTGGAAACCTTGAGGTCCATGATGATGTTGTTGTCCGGTGTGATCTGCGGCGTGACCGTCAGCTCGAGGACAGCTTCCTTGAACTGAATCGTGGTCGCGCCTGACGAAGCGGACTGCTGGTACGGAATTTCCACACCCTGCTTGATCGAAGCTTCGCTCTGGTTCGCCGTAATGACGCGCGGCGTCGATACGATCTCACCGCGGCCTTCAGCTTCCAGCGCTGTGAGCTCGAGATCAACGAGATACTCCGACTCAAGCACTGCCAGCGAGAAACGGCCTGCTGCACTATCAACCGGAACGTTGACGTTGTAACGGTTGTTCAGCGTCGGCAGCTGCACCGGGAAGATCGTGCCATTCGTCGGATCAGCAAGATTTTCCAGCGCCGAGTTGATCATCGTATCCGTGCCCTGACCAGAGCCCGAAATCGATGTCAGACCGTCTGTCGAGTTCTGGTTAAACGCGGTCACGCCAAGGCGCACACCAAGATCGCGGCTGAAGTCGTCGTTGACGACCACGATGCGTGACTCGATGAGAACCTGCTTGATCGGGATATCCAGCGTGCGGACCATGCGGCGAATATTTTGCAGCCGATCTGCCGTGTCCTTGACGAGCAACGTATTGGTACGGTCGTCGGTCGCAATACTGCCGCGCTCCGACAACATCGTCGAACCTTCGCCGCCTGAAATCAGCTCAGCAAGATCCGTTGCCTTCGCGTAGTTGACCTGCAGGAACTCGTCGTAGAGAGGCTCGAGTTCGGCAATCGCCATTCTCGCTTCGAGGTCAGCCGTTTCGCGGGCCGCAATTTCCTCAGCCGGGGCAACCATAATGACATTGCCGTTCTGGCGCATGTCGAGGCCCTTCGTCGTCATGACGATATCGAGTGCCTGATCCCACGGTACGTTGCGCAGACGCAGCGTCACGTTGCCCTGAACCGTGTCCGACACAATGATATTGCGACCGGAGGTCTCGGCAAGCAGCTGCAGAACAGCACGCGTTTCGATGTCCTGGAAATTCAGTGTCAAACGCTGACCTTCGTATTCCTTGGACTCCGAGAACAGGCTCGATTCGGCTTCCGTTGATTCCGGTGCCGGATTGATCTCGATCGTAAATTCATTGTCAGACTGGTAGGCAAGCTGCTCATACTTGCCGTCGGCCGAAATTACGATGCGTGTATCAAGATTGGTGCGCAGCGTGTCGACCGTCGTTACCGGCGTCGCGAAATCCATAACGTCGAGACGACGCATGAGTTCCGCAGGCAGGTTCGTGTCTTTGAAGACTGCAACAACACGACCGCCTTCCTGGCGAATGTCGACCGGTGTGGACGGATCCGTCAGGTTAACGACGACGCGACCACCGCCGTCGCGCGTGCGACGAAAGTCAACTGCAGAGATTGAACGGCCACCGGGCGCAGCATAAGACTGGGTCGGTGCAGACGACG
>JBCAZN010000007.1:0-18027 GCA_038533035.1 Pseudomonadota bacterium | reverse complement strand
CCCCTCTGGTGCCTTGGCAATGAAATGGACGGGCCCTGGCAGCTCGGCCATGTGCCTGCCGACCAGAGGGGCACCGCATGCGGCTCGGCATTGCCGTTTGCCTTGCGCATGTCCGCATACTGCGTACCCGCCGGTGCATTACAGTATTCCACCCAATCCCGGGCTTCTTCGGGCGTACCCGTGCCGAGGTTCACGGCCATCATGGGTTGCCAGTCGAGCTCCCGGCACAGCTCGATAAACTCGTCGGTGCCGAACTGATTGGGTTCAATGCTTTGCCAGGCGAGTTCCCGCACCGTCGGCCGCTTCTCTCGCGGTCCGACGCCATCCTGCCAGTGATAGCCGCTGACAAAGTTGCCGCCCGGGTAGCGCACGTTCGTCATTTCGAGTTCTGCCAGCGCGTCGACGACATCACGGCGGATGCCGCGCTTATCCGCCAACGGGCTATCCGGGTCGTAGACACCCTCGTAGATCGAGCGGCCCATGTGTTCAAGGAACCCGCCGAAGATGAGCGGGCTCACTGCACCGATGGTGTGGTGCTGACTAACGTGCAGGCGTGTGTCCATAGTTATTTATCGCGATTGCGTGACGTTAACGATACGACACATGCAAGATCAATTAGCATGGCAATGCATGGTCTTCACCCAAAATGATTGTGAACACGCGCTTGAATACCGTTCATGCTGAACGCTATGCTTTTTCGACAGCAGCAGACTGGTTGAACACCATCGAAACACTAGACCCCCAATCCGTCAATTCTTTGCGACTTCGCAGCGGTGTCTCGATGCCAGCAGCGGCCTACGGCACGTTCCATTCGGACTGGGCGCAGGACCAGATGAAAGATGCGACAGTCGAGGCCATTCGCCTGGGCTGGCGTCATATCGACACGGCGCGGGCGTATGAGAACGAGAACCTGATCGGCGAAGCGATACGCGTGGCAATCAAAAAAGGCTACATCGATTCCGCCGACGACTTGTTTATCGCGGGCAAGCTGTGGAACGGGCACATGGATGCCGCTGATGTCGCACCGGCAATCGACAGTACGCTCGAGGCATTGGGCGTCGACAAGATCGACATGTACCTGAATCACTGGCCATGGCCGAATGTGCACGCGCCGGGTGCCCATGGCGATGAACGCAATCCGCACGCGGTGCCCTACATCCACGAACAGTTTCTGGAAACCTGGGGCGAGATCGTCAAACAGAAGAAGGCCGGCAAACTGATCGACATCGGGACGTCGAATCACACCGAAGCAACGATGCGCCTGCTGCTTCGGGATGTTGCGGACGATGAACGTCCCGTCGCCAACCAGATGGAAATGCACCCGCTGTTCCAGCAGACAGCGCTGCGACAGTATTTCGAGTCGGAAGGCGTCGTCTGCACGGGTTACATGGCGGTCGGCTCCCCGCATCGGCCGGCTCGTGACACGTTCAGGGAGCATCGCTCTGACCTTGAAGCCCCGACAATTCAGGACATTGCCTCCGAGCTAGGTGTCTCGGCGGGCCGTGTGTGCCTGAATTGGGCAAGCCAGCGCGAGCAAAAGAGCGGCGGCTACGTCGTCATGTCGACGAACTCAGACCGGATGCTCGACAACCTCAAGGCGGCAACCGAGGATCTGTTGAGTGCGGAGCACATGTTGCGCATCTCGGGCGATGACAGCCCCGAGAATCCCGGCATCGACGCGAACAACCGCTTGATCTGGGGCCAGGTTTTTCTTTGGCCTGAAGCAAACGGCGATTGGCGCGTACTATGGGACGACAGCCAGGTGTTCGAAACGCGAAAAGACTACGCTAAATTTAAAGATTCGTGGCAAGCGCACGAGGCCGTGCGCGCAGAAACCGTTGTAGGAGCTAAGTGATGCGGCAAGCCGTAATGATTGAGCCGGGCAAAATCGAGATGGGCGAGGCCGAGGAACCGGTCGCCGGTCCGGGGCAGGTGCGGATTCGGATTCAGCGGATCGGTGTTTGCGGCTCCGACATCCACGTTTATCACGGCGAACATCCGTTCGTTTCATACCCGCTGATCCAGGGGCATGAGTACGCGGGCGTCGTCGACTCGATCGGCGAGGGCGTTAGCGGCATTGAGCTGGGCGACAAGGTAACGGCGACACCGCAGGAAGTCTGCGGCACATGCCCGCCGTGTGAACGAGGTCAGTACAACGCCTGCGAAGAGCTCAAGGTTCGCGGTTTCCAGGCGCCGGGCTGCGCACAGGACTACTTCGTTACCGAAGCTGACAAGATCATCATGCTGCCGGACGATTTCCAGCCGGAGCAGGGCGCGTTCGTTGAACCGGTGGCCGTTGCCGCGCATTCGACCGGGCGTGCCGGCGACCTGACCGGCAAGAATGTCGTTGTTTCAGGTGCCGGTACGATCGGCAACTTCGTTGCGCAGGCCTGCAAGTGTCGCGGTGCGGCCAAGGTGCTGATCGCCGACGTCAGCGATTACCGTCTCAAGGTCGCGAGCGAAGTGGGCGTCGATGCCGTCTGCAACGTGACGCAGGAATCACTCGCCGATGCAGCCCAGCGCGTATTCGGGGAAAGAGGTTTTGAGGTCGGTGCCGAAGTTGCCGGTGTCGAAGCGAGTCTCGATGCGCTGGTGTCCGGTATCGGCAAAGGCGGCACCTTGCTGATCGTCGGTGTTTTCGGTGACAAACCGGCCGTCGATATGTCTGTCGTCTGCGAGCACGAACTGACGGTCAAGGGATCGATGATGTACCGCCACGAAGACTTCGAGCAGGCGGTGAAATGGATTGCGTCGGGCGAGGTCAAAACCGACCCGCTGGTGTCAAAGCACTTCGACTTTACGGAGTTCGCCGAGGCTTACGCGTTCATCGATGACGAAGGCGACAAAGCGATGAAGGTGATGATCAACGTCGCGTAGCTAAGCGCTGTGTCGATAGCGGAGATTATTCCGGGACAGTTCAGCAACTGAGCGCGCGCCCATCAGCTTCATGCCGCGCTCGATTTCCAGGCGCATGTTGGACAGTGCCTTGTCGACACCCGCCTGGCCCGCGGCTGCGAGTGCGTACAGGTACAGTCTGCCGCCGGAACACGCCTTGGCGCCAACTGAGAGTGCCTTCAGCACATGCGTGCCGCGCTGGATGCCGCCGTCGCAAATAACATCGATCTTGTCGCCGACGGCATCAACGATTTCCGCAAGCTGATCAAACGGCGCACGTGAACCGTCGAGTTGGCGGCCACCATGGTTGGACACCATGATAGCCGTAGCGCCGATATCGACGGCCCGCCGTGCATCGTCGACCGACATGATGCCCTTCAGGCAAAACTGCTTGCCCCATCGCTTGCGGACGTCCTCGGCTGCTTTCCAGTCCATCGATTGATCGAGCATCGTCGAAAAATAGTCCGAGACCGAAAGGCTGATGTTGGTGCCTTCGTCCACGTAGTCCTTGAGTTGCGACAGCTCGAATTTTTCTCGGAAAAGATAATTCAGCGTCCAGCGCGGATGCGCCGCAAAACTGAGCGCGCTCCTGGCGGTGAGGCGCGGCGGCGATGTAAATCCGGTCACGAGATCGCGTTCGCGATTGCCGCCGACAATGGTGTCGACGGTCAGAGCGATGGCGTCGAAGTTAGCCTCCTTGCAGCGTTCGATCATGCTGTTCGTCAGCCCTTTATCCTTGTGGTAGTAAAGCTGGAACATTTTGGGCGAGTTAATCGCGGAGCCGATCGCTTCGATACTCGCGGTACCCAGCGATGAAATGCCGAACCAGGTAGCGTGCTTTTCGGCAGCGCGGGCGACGGCGAATTCGCCCTCATGGTGAAACAGGCGTTGCAGCGCGGTCGGCGACAGAAACAACGGCAGGTCAATTTTCTTGCCCATGACCGTAGTAGACATGTCGATGTCTGCGACGCCCGCGAGTACGTTGGGTACCAGGTCGCACTCCTCGTACGCTTCTGTATTGCGGCGGTAGGTCACCTCGTCATCGGCGGCGCCGTCGATGTAGTGAAAGATCGGTCCCGGCAGGCGTTTTTTCGCGAGACGACGAAATTGCTGGAAGTTGTGGCAATGTTTTAGATTCATCAGGTCGCGTCGACACCCATCAACTGGAGAAATCGTACCTTCTGCTCATCGGACATTTCATGAAAAAGTGGTACGCCCCAATCGGACTCTGGAAACTCTTCGAGCTCCGGCGAACGCTGCAGCCGCCATTTGTGAGCGGCCGCATCCGGATTCGACCCGAGTGCCTCACCTATGCCCGGAGGCCACACCGGACAGTCTACACGCGCGTGTTCGAATGAACCGCAGGCCGGACACATCCGGCCCGTTTTATCTGCTCCGGGCATCATATGTTCCAGTACCCACTTGCCGTCGCCCACTCCAACCGCGTGAAGTTCGCGACGTAAGCGCATGTGCGCCTCACCGCGCGGGACATGACCCACTCCATTAAATGGCAGATACGAGGAGTGCGCGATCATGGCCCACTCGATCGCGACGTGAAAGCCGGGCAACGCCAGGCACTCGTCAGGGATAAAGGGGCCGCCGCTGACTTCGCCATCTTTGATCATGAGGTGGTAGCCGGCTACTTCGCGACCGTCCAGCAGCCGCTCCGGTGTTGCGAGGTACTCTTCGGAGAATCCCCAGGCGTAGCTGTCGAGGTCAAGATTCGCGCCACGAATCAGGGCCACGCCCAATTCAGATGCGAACTTGCACCATGCGAGGCTGCCGAACTCCCACTTTTCGAGCTGGTTGTTAATGTCGGACGCGATGACCGCCGTCGAGATTCAGTACTTCGCCCTGGAAGTAGGCTCCGGCGCGGCTGCACAGCATGATCGCAACACCGGCCATATCTTCGAGCGTGCCGTATCGGTGCGCCGGAATTCGCTCGAGCTCGGCTTTGTAGGATTCGGCTTCCGGGTCTTCCCAGGCGCGGCGGGTCATCTCGGAGATAAACCGTCCGGGCGCGATTGTGTTCACCCGAATAAAGTCATCGGTCAAAGCCAGCGCAAGTGACGGCGTCAGGTGTTCGAGCACTTTCTTACTGCTGGAGTACGCCAGTACGCTGGGAAACACACCGCTGGCAGCTACCGAGCTGATAAATATAATGCTCGACGGCACATCAAGTGTTGCCCTGGCTTTCAGAAGATCGAGCAGAGCCTGCGTCAGAAACAACGGCGAGCGGGTATTGATATCCATCGTGCGGTCCCAGTCCTCCGTTGTCATCGTCGCAATCGGACTGCCGAGGCCGAGTCCTGCATTGTTGACGAGCACGTCCAGGTGCGACTCTTTCTCATGCAGCACAGCGGACAGCGCGTTGACGCCTTCTATGGTGCTCAGGTCACCGGGTATCGGTATGCATTCGCCGTCCGCAATTGCCGAGAGTTCTTCCGCCTTCGCGTTGAGTTTCTCCTCGGAGCGCGCCGTGATGTAGACGCGTGCAGCGCCAGCTTCGAGAAAGCCCTGCGCCATGTAACTGCCGAGACCGCTGGAGCCTCCGGTGATCACGCAGACCTTGCCACTCATGGAAAACAGGTTTTCAATCATTGTCATTACCACCGTTCTTGTTTGCCGTTTTCGACAAACAGTCTACCCAACAGAATGTTGTTGCGGCGGCAGTGCGGGCGGTGGGGCGGGCCGCATTCACCCAAATTCAACGTTGATTCAGCACACTTCACGCTAAACGAATGTCCATCCGGCATACAATTTCGTTCTTAAGTAAACGGTCAGGTGGCGTAAACTCTAATGTCTACCTACACGAGAGATGCACGATGAGACATTCAGTTTTCGCGATTGTCTTTTTGCTGTCGGCTTGCGCGAGTCAAGAGTATACATTTCGTGATTGTGATTTCTGCCCGCATATGACGATAGTCCCGGGCGGCAAGTTCCTCATGGGTTCGCCACAGGATGAGCCGGGCCGATTTGATGACAGTCGAAATCATGATGAGGACGATACGGCGGGCCCTGGCGGCAGTCCGGTTCCTGTGACAGTACCGACTTTCGCGATCGGGACTTATGAAGTCTCCAACCGCGAATTCGCCTATTTTGTCGACGACACAAACTACGAAGTGCCGAGCGGTTGCATTGCATGGACCCAGCGTGACGGCAAATGGTATCAGCATGAGCCGGCGAACTGGAGGGATTCAGGACGAGTCTATAACGGCGATCACCCGGTCACCTGCGTCGACTGGTATACAGCCGTCGCTTACGTAGAGTGGTTAAGTGTCAAGACGGGAATGCAATATCGATTGTTGTCGGAGGCCGAATTTGAATACGTGCGGAGAGCAGGCTCGTCTGACGCCTATCATTTCGGATCCAATCCGGAAGAAATGTGCCGCTATGGCAATGTTCCCGACGCGTCGTTTGCGCCGGTGACTACAACCAAGGAAACGTTGGCTTGCGACGATGGATATTGGGGTCTCGCGCCAGTCGGGCAATTTGAACCGAATGCGCTTGGAGTTTACGACATGGATGGCAATCACTGGGAGTGGCTTGCGGACTGTTATGAGGATAGCCTGGCAAACATACCGCGCGATGGCTCGCCGCTGTTGAAAGATGATTGCGAGCTACGAAGCGTTCGCGGCGGGTCCTGGGGTTACAGCTTGACTGTTCTGAGATCGGCCGATCGTGGTGAGGATCCGCCACATGAAGTCTGGGATGGACTGGGTATTCGGGTAGCTCGCGACATTCAAAATTAGTATCCGGTGTTAGGTATCTTGCATGAAGGTATCCAGAAGGTCGTACTGCGAGAGCCACTTGCCCACAGAATTGCGATCGGTCTCGTCCAGCCCGGCAATATGCTCAACGATCATCCGCCGGGATTTCTCAGGATAGGGCCGTGACAGGTAGCTGACCAACTCACCATAGATCTCTGCATGAAACGCTTTTTCGCCGGCGGCCTGTGCGTCTCTGTTTCCGAGGATGTAGGGTTTGTAGGTTGTCGCCATTTCCGCCAGCATGGCGTGTGCGAACGGTGTCGACTCCGGGAATGCCGCAAGGTCACCGCCACCATCCCAGGTATCGGCACGTGACTCAGCCCATTCGACAACCGTCGGGTATTTAGCGACGACACGCTTTGGCACCGGATCCATATTGGTATGCGCACGCAGTCCGCCCAAAATTCCGCAGTCGACAGCGGTTGGCCTGTCGCCGAGCAGAAACTGTGTTTTCTTAAGCTGGGTTTCAGCGGCCTCCAGCATGCGCACGTATTCTTCCTCGGCCGCTCGCTGTTGCGACTCGAGTTCCGTGCCGGTAGCGCGACACGATCTCGGTCCCCAGTTCAGCATGCGTTCTTCAGTTTCCTTGTTGCCTGCTGCCATTCGCTTCGCGGCAAACTTCGCCGACTCGGGATAGTGCCAGCGATAGTGCACCATCGTGCGCACGCACCATTCATCGAAGTGATCTTCGAGAACGTGCACCAGCACGCCGAGTTTCGCGTCAGGAAACATTTCGCGGCCGGGAAATCGTGTGTCCAGCATACGCATGATCGGCGTGGTGTCGGCGATCATCCAGTCTTCGGGCGTGTGCAGGATCGGAATCTGGTGAGTGCCGGCACGCTCGTTAACGGCAGGGCTGTCACGATGGGATCGCGACTCGAACTCGGCGCCATAGAAAATCATTGCGGCTTCGAGTTTGCGCGTGAAGTAGCTCAGTTCACCGCCGTAGATTGTGTAGACGTTGTTTTTCATAATAGTATCGGACATCGACAGTGCCTGAGTAATTTGCCTTGATCAAGAAAAGTTACCTTCGTCTTGCCGCTCTCACGTTCACCGTCGCGATGACTATGTCCCACGTCCAGGCCGATGAAATGGCAGCTTCCCTTGAGCGCTACGCAGCCGAACGTGCCTGCGAGAAACTCGTGTACCGGTTCTTGCATTTGCTCGAGAGCGAGCATGCAAAATCGGTCCCGCTGTTCACAGAAAATGCTGAGGCGTTTAACGCGGTTGGCCGAGACAAGATTCAGGAACTGTTTGAAAGAATCGAATCGGTCGATCACAACATCAACGTACTGCTCAGCAGCAACCTCTGGATCGAGATTGTCGATGACAACCACGCGACGGCGTCAAACGACGTTACACACTATGTTGCCTCGCCTGAGGGACAACCCGAATTGACCACCGCCAGAACCATCACCCGGTGGTCGTGGGAGTTCCGGCGTGTCGACGGTGAGTGGCTAATCGCAAAAATTGCCTATCCTGAGAACCTGCTACTCCGGAAAGACGTGATCGAGTTGCTCGAGGAGCAGGCGCAGGAATAGCCTGACTCAGGCGTTGTCCAGCGCAGCCAGCACACGCGGCGGCGACAGCGGCAAATCGGTGATTCGCACACCGGTCGCATCGTCTACCGCATTGGCGACCGCGGCAAGCGGCGCGACAATAGGTGTTTCGCCGCAGCCACGCACACCAAACGGGTGGCTGGGGTTCGGTACCTCGATAATCTGCGTATCTATCATCGGCAGGTCCGAGGCAACCGGCACCCGGTAGTCCAGGAACCCGGCATTCTGCAAAATGCCGTCGTCGTCGTAGACATACTCTTCGTTGAGTGCCCAGCCGATGCCCTGGGCGGCACCGCCCTGCATCTGACCTTCGACGTAGCTCGGGTGAATGGCGCGGCCCACGTCCTGGATTGCGGTAAAACTCAGGACTTCGACACGCCCGGTCTCGGCATCGACCTCGACGTCCGTCATGTTGACGGAGAAGCCGGGACCAGCGCCGCTCGCATTAAGTGATGCCCGACCCAGGATGGGGCCGCCGGTGCGCGCCGCGGTGGCAGCGATGGCCGACAATGACAACGGCTCGACGTCTTTTTTGGTCTTCGACACGGCCTGGCCGTCCGTCCAGTCGACATCCTGTGGGTCAATCTCCCAGGTTGCTGCTGCCCGTTGCTTGAGCTGTTCGATGATGTCCTCGGCCGCCTGCACAACGGCCATGCCGGTTGCGAACGTGACCCTGCTGCCGCCGGTGACGTCGCTGTAGCCGCAGGATTCTGTATCACCGACAACGACGCGTACCTTTTCGTAAGGAATGCCCAGCGTCTCCGCTGCCATCATCGCGATGGATGCTCTTGAACCACCGATATCCGGGTTGCCCTCGACGACGGCCACTGTGCCGTCTTCATTCACATGCACCTCGACGCTGGACTGCATACCGGCATTGAACCAGAAGCCAACAGCAACACCGCGGCCCTGGTTCTCGCCCAACGATTTTTTGTAGTTGGGATGCTTGAGTGCCGCTTGCAGGCACTCCTTTAAGCCGATGGCTTTGAATTCCGGACCGTACGCTGCCTTCGATCCCTCGGCAACGGCGTTCTTCAATCGCAATTCGACGGGGTCGATTTTCAGTTCTCGCGCCAATTCGTCCAGCGCGCTCTCCATCGCGTACGCGGCTTGCGGCGCACCCGGCGCGCGGTAGGCAGCGACCTTGGGTTTGTTGACCACGACGTCGAAGCCCTCGACAAAAAAATTCTCGACGTCGTAGGGCGCAAACACACAAAACGTGCCGGGCATCATCGGCGACCCTTTGAACGCACCGGCCTCATAAGCGAGCCATGCATACATGGCCGTGATCGTGCCGTCCCTTTTGGCGCCCACCTTGATGCGCGACTTCGTGGCGGAGGCCGGCCCGGAGGCGCAAAATACTTCGTCGCGTGACATGACGATTCTCACCGGGCGCCGCGCTTTTTCCGACAACAAAATCGCAACCGGTTCCAGGTAGATCGTAGTCTTGCCGCCGAAGCCACCGCCGATCTCGCTCGGAATGACGCGAATGTCGCCAACGTCTCGTCCGAGGACCCTGGCGGTCAGCTTGCGCACATCAAATTGTCCCTGCGTGCAGCACCAGACCGTTGCCTGTCCGCCTTCGTTGATCGTCGCCGTACAGGCGTGCGGCTCAATGTAGCCCTGGTGCACAGTGGCGGTACTGTATTCGCGCTCCACAATCACGTCGGCTTCTGCGAAACCCGCGTCGATATCACCGCGTTTGTGACTCATTACCTGAGCCACGTTCGACGCCTTGTCCGGTTTCTCATCCAGCCCGTCGGTGAACAAGTCGTCGTGCAATAGAACCGCGTCCTCGGCCATCGCCGCATCGAGGTCCATGACTGGAGGCAGCTGTTCGTAATCGACCTCGATCGCCGCAAGTGCTGCTTCTGCGGCGGCATTGGAACTCGCGGCGACGGCGGCCACGGCGTGGCCCTGGTAAAACACCTTGTCACGCGCCATGACGTTGCAGGCCAGATCCGAGTAGTCGCCCGCGCCTTCACCGCCAACGATTGCACCGTGAGCAACTTCGGGGAAGTCCGCGCCGGTCACGACCGCATGCACGCCCGGCATTTTCTCGGCCTGGCTGGTATCAATGCGCTTGATGCGAGCGTGCGCGTGCGGGCTACGCAAAATGCGGCCGCGCAGCATGCCGGGTAGTCGGTAATCAGCACCGAAATTGGCGCGCCCGGTGACTTTGTCGACGCCGTCCGGCCGTACGGGGCGTGTGCCAACAATCTTGAATGCCTGCTTGTCACTCATACGTTAAGCCTCTGTTCCGCTTAGCCGCGCAGTTCGGCCGCAGCGTCCTGAACGGCGCGAATAATCTTGTCGTAGCCGGTGCAGCGACACAGGTTGCCCGCCAGCCAATAACGGACCGTCGTTTCGTCCGGGTCCGGTTCCTGCTCGAGCAGTGCCTTGGCAGCAATCAGGAATCCGGGCGTGCAAATGCCGCACTGCAACGCGGCATGCTCAAGAAACTTGCGCTGCAACACATGCAGTTCGCCGGCTTCGGACATTCCCTCGATCGTTTCGATGTCCTGTCCTTCGGCCTCGACGCCGAGCATCAGGCATGCACAAACCAGGCGGCCATTAAGCAGCACCGAGCACGCGCCGCAATCGCCGGTACCACAACCTTCTTTGGTCCCGGTCAGCTCGAGATCGTCGCGCAGCGTGTCGAGAAGCGTCTGTTCCGGCGGACAAAGAAACTCAATCTCGTCGCCATTGATTGTTGTTGTGACATGCACCTTCATGAGTTGGATTCCTGCAGGCGCTGAATAGCACGTTCGATGGCGCGCCGTAGCAGCACGCCGACAACTTTCTTGCGGTACTCTGCGGTGCCGCGCTTGTCGCTGATAGGCTGCGCCGCATCGCTCGCAGCATTTTGTGCAGCGACCAAGTCCGTTTCAGTCAGGCTCGTACCGACAAGTGCAGCGGCGGCGGCCGGCACGAGCATTACGGTACGCGCCACCGCACCAATCGCGACTCGCGCGGCGCTGCAGCGACCATTTTCGACCGTGATACTCACACCGGCACCCGCAACGGCGATGTCCATTTCGGTGCGTGGGATGAAACGCAGGTACGCGTCGGCGGTATTCGTGGTCGGTCGCGGAAAATCGATGCCAAGCAGAAATTCGTCTGCAGCCAGAACATTCTTCTGCACGTCCACGACAAAGTCTTCGACCGCCAGCTCGCGTGTCCCGGATGGCGACGCAATACGGCAGCGTCCTTGATTTGCGATCAGCGCCGGAATGGTATCGCCGGCCGGAGAGGCGTTGCACAGGTTGCCGCCGATGCTGGCGCGACCCTGAATCTGTGCTGAGCCTATCAGATCGACGGACTCGACCAATCCCGGGAACAATGCCTTGAGTTGGTCATTTGAGGACAGCAGGGCGCCGGGCACGCAGGCGCCGACGAAGACGTTGTCGGCGCCGATCTCAACGGCGTTCGTCTCAGCGAGTTTCTTGATATCGACAATGGCGCGCGGCGCCCGATCCGCGCCGCGAAGCTGCACCAGCATGTCGGTGCCGCCGGCCAGCACCTGCGCGCGCTCACCGCTTTTCGCATGCGCAGAAAGTTCGTCCAGAACGCCTTGAACAGTGTCAGGTGCCGTGTAGCTGAATGCTTGCATTACGCCCAGTCCTCCGTTGACTGAGTCTATCAATCCACGTCTCGACTTGGAGGGGGCGAGCGAGACAGATATCACCCAGAATTACGGTGTGAATTTAATCGTCATACGGCAGATCGTCAGCATCGCAACCGACATAGTCAGGCGCTGGCAGCGACGTGAAACGAGCGGCGACGATCGTGTCCTTACCCTCTACCAAAGCCTTGCAAACACGGTGCATGCCATCCATGACGCGTCCATTGGAATCGACAATGATCGGGAAACTCAGGTCTGCTTCTTCGATAAGACGCATATGATTCAGCAGCGACCGGCAGGTCGGTGAGTCGCCTTCATGCGCGTACCAGTGACTCTCATCGATCTCGGCAATGTCGGATACGCGCAACTCCTCGACCGGGAAGTCACGCGATAGCTCGACCAGTCGGCGGACGTCCCAGGCGAGCAATCCCCGATCGGAGTCACGAAAAAAATATTGTGCGCGCACGTTGACCTGTCACCTCCGAGTAGAAGAGCTTCGCTAGCGAGAATTGGCATTTTATCATTCAACTGCGAAACTACTTGTCCGGGTTTTCTGACAGGAATCATCTAGTGAGACTCGAACTGACGTCACCCAGCCCCGAGTTCGAAGACGACTTCATGTCGATGGTCGCCGAGTTTCAAAGCATTGGTGAGCATCGTTTCGTGCACGAAGATGTTCTTATGGACGAAGGCTTTGCTGCCTACCTGGATTGGTTGGATCTTGGCCGCCAGGGAAAGGTGCCGAAGTTATGTCCCTGGAGCGCCTTTTGGGCGCGCGAAAGAACGTCACAAGATTTCGTCGGCATGTGTTCCATTCGACATTCGCTGACGCCTTGGATGCAAGAGTATGGTGGTCATATCGGATTTCGGGTCCGGCCATCAAAGCGGCGCGATGGATACGGCACCGAGCTTCTGTCACTTGCGTTGGGCGTTGCGGCGGACCTGGGAATCGATAAAGCGCTTATTCTCGCCGAAATCGATAATCCTGGATCGATCGGAGTGATTAAGAAGAACGGCGGTGTATTCGAACGAAAAGTGACGACGGACGGGCTTACGCTCAACCGGTACTGGACTCGAACGAATGACGGAAATTGTAGTTAGCCGAGCATGGCTAGTGCAAATACGACGGCGGTGGCGGTTCGGACACGGAATTTTCCGTTTCGATCAAAATTCCTCCACGTGGAGGCGCTTCGAAGGCGTCGGCTTCGGCCAGCACGTAGTTTCCGCAGTCGGGCACCGCAATACCGTCCGGTCGCATGAAACACCAGTTGTCCTGAAAGTCCTTGTCGATACGGAAACCGCCCTCGTGTACCAGCGTATGGTGCCGGGTACACAGAAGCATCAGGTTATCCAGTGATGTTTCGCCACCGTTCGACCAGTGCTCAACGTGATGGCAATGCAGGAATCTCTTATTTTCGCATCCAGGAAACCTGCAGCAGTTGTGGTCCCGGGCGCGCACGGCGCGTGCAATCGCTGTCGGGATGATGCGTGACTTGCGGCCGATGCTGAGTGGCTCACCGTGCTTGTCCTCAGTAATCACCACTGCCTGGCCGTCACAGCACAGGCGGCGTACCGATTCAATTGGCAGGGCGGAGCGGCCTTGATTGCCGGCCAGTGCCGATTGTTCGACATGCACGGTTACGAGGTAGTTGTCGCTGTCGTTGCTTTTTGTTCCGTTTAGATAGCCGCTGATCAGATTGACGAATGCATCGGCCTGTCGCGCAGACCAGGACGCATCCTCGACATCGGGCGTGTTTTTCGACTCATCGTCGCGAGCTTTGTCGAGCGCCTTCTCAACCAGTTCGCCGCTGTCCATTGGCAACTCGACTGTAACCGTCATCATGCCGCGCTGGTGGTCGCGGCGCATTCGCAGGGATCGGTTTTTGTACGCGCGTGCGGCGGTATCGACGGACGCATCGTCGCCCATTCGCATCTCGCGACAGCGCTCGGCGACGTGGCGTGCGGTTGTGCGAAGCGCAAATTGAAGAAGCTCGTCCTCATTATCGCGACAGGCTACTCGGGTCAGTTCTCGTACCTTCGAGTAGGACAGCTCTCCCTCGGCAAATGCCGCGCTGAGCGCAGGCAGGACTTTCAGTGCATGTGCGACGCGTACTTTTTCCAATGCGGTCGTCATGCTGAGGTCGCAGCGCCAGGCCAGCCATTCGGCGCAGTTCGTCAAACCCCAGCGCACCCAGCCGGCACGTTCATCAAACTCGCGGATCAGGACCAGCAATTCGTAGGTCGCCGCGTTGATTCTGGCGCAGAGGCCGACAATATTGCGGTCGAGTTCGTCGATGGCGGAGGAGGTGGTAGCAGGTTTCATGACACGTCCTTGTGTGAGGAATGAAGACCTGTGATTATATACAGTATATAGACAAAAGTCTATTAAAAATCAATGTATTAGATGTCTTTTCATGGGCAATGCGGCACTCGAAAACTTTCTACTTTACTCGCGCATACGCGAGGCAGTCCCTCGGCTCTGAGGAAATATTCGGATGCAGCATATAGCGGCGCAGAACGCCTTCCCGTTCGAATCCGGACTTCTCCAGGACGCGAGCGGACCCTATGTTGTCAACGTCACAGACCGCCCAAACTCTGAAGATATCCGATCGGGCCAGTATCGTACTCGATAGCATCGTGACCGCCTCGGTCATGTAGCCGCGCCCCCAGTACTTTTTACCCAACACGTAACCGATGTCCGCCATGTGCCCGCGAAAGCGGGCCGAGATCATGCCAATCAGTCGATCGTTGCCATTTTGCGCAATAGCCCAGTTGAATTCGGCACCCGAATCGTTTCTCGCTACGACGTCGCTCATAAAACTAGCCACCGTCGCGACATCGTCATGCGATTGCCAGGTCATGTAACGCGTTACGTCGGGATCAGCCGCGTACTCGGTGAAAACAGCCTCAGCATCGTCGACGGTCGGAACACGCAAAACTATCTGATCACCGGCCAGATTCAGCTCACCGTAATTCATCCGCCTACAACCGTGCCCTGGTGATAAAAAATCTTCCAGCCGTCATCGGTCCGTCGCCAAATGGTTGAGCGGCGTGTGACGCGATTTGTGCCTTGAATGAGCGTGTAGGTCAGAAGGTAGTTGTCGGGTGCTATTTCACGACATTGAAAGTCATCGGCGCTCCAGACGTCTTCATGGCGAGCAGAGTACCGTTCAACCAATTCGTTGACGACGTGTTCGCGGGAATAACGGCGTCCCGAAGCGCCGACTTCCCAGAAGTCCGCAACAGTCATGTCTTCGAATTCTTCGCGCTGCGCACCAATCTCTGAGTGATGAAAAATCGGCTCAAGATTGCGCAACTCGTCCAGGACGGGAAGCAAGTGCGGCTGTGTTGTCAGTTCCGGTTCCATTGTATTGCCTGTTCTTGCGCCTCACACAAATATGCCATAGCCGCGAATTGTTGTATTTCACTATTGGTGTAACGGCATCGACACTTAGTACAATTCTGACTATGGGCACAATCATTGATCTCGATATTCAGGACGAATCGGTTGTATCTGCTCTCGCTGGGCTTACCTATGCTGCCTTCGAGGAAAATTCGCCCGAATGGATTGAGACGCTCGACGAAGCGCGTCAAGTCGTGATGGAGGTTGGCGATGAGCGACGCTTCGGACGCGTCTGGATGGCGGACGGTGAGCCACTCGGCTGGGTTGGCGTCATTAAACGCAAGTACCTATGGGAATTGCACCCGATCGCCGTAGCCGTTGAACATCAGTTCTCGGGGATAGGTCATGGGCTGGTCGAAGATGTCGCTCGGCTGGCAAAGAACGCCGGTGCGCTGACACTGTTTGCAGGTGCCAGTGATGAAACCGGCACAACCAATCTGTTTGGTGTTGATATCTACGAGAATCCGATTGAGTCCATGAAAATACTGCAGTCGGCTGGCCGAAGCGCGCATCAGTTCTGGATCAGCGCCGGATTTACGGTTGTGGGCCTGATGCCGGATGAAGAAGGGTGCGGTAAACCTGGAATTCACTTGGCACGCAGAGTATGACGTATAGAAACTCTTTATTGCTTCTTACGGTATCCGTACTTTCTGGTTGCTGAGGCGGACTCTTATTGTTCGTCGTTGAACTGAAACGCATGTAGTGTCGCGTACAGCCCGCCAGCGGCCAGCAACTCCTCGTGCGTGCCGATCTCGGCAATCTTGCCGTGATCCAGTACCAGCACCCGGTCTGCTTCCTGGACCGTCTGTAAACGATGCGCGATGAGGATCGATGTCCGATCGGCCGTCAATCGTTCCAGCGCGTCCTGGATCAGTAGCTCCGTTTCGGTGTCGATGTTCGCGGTCGCCTCGTCGAGAATCAGGATCTCGGGGTCGGCGGCGAGTACCCGGGCAAAAGCCAGTAACTGGCGCTGACCCTGCGACAGGTTCTGGCCGCGTTCGGACAACTCCGAGTCATAGCCATCCGGCAGGGACATGATAAATTCGTGCGCATTGACCGTTCGCGCCGCGGCCTCGGCGGCGGCGCGGTCGATGGCCGGGTTGCCCAGCGCAATGTTGTCGTAGACGGACCCGGAAAAAATGTGGAAGTCCTGTAGCACGACACCGATGCGTCGTCTCAGGTCCTTGCTGGGAATCGCATTCAGATCAATATCGTCGAGGAAGATCTGGCCGTCCGCAAAATCATAGAAGCGACCGAGCAGGCGAATGAGGGTGCTCTTGCCCGAACCGGTCGGTCCCACGATGGCGAGTTTTTCCCCGGCTTTGATCGTAAACGTAACGCCACGCAATATCGGCTCGCCCGGTACGTACGAGAACTCGAGATTTTCGAACCGCACTTCGCCTTTTAGACGCTCCGGCAATTGATGCGGCGTTTTCGGTTCATGGATCTGCTCATCCCAGTCGAGCGCCTGGAATATCCGCTCGCCGCTCGCCATGGCGCGAAACAGCACGTTGGTCTGTTCGCCCAGTACGACGACGGGGTGGAACAACATGCCGATGAACTGGGTAAACAACACGACCTCGCCGATTGTCATGCTGATATCTGCAACCTGGCTCGCGCCGTACCAGATGATGACGCCGATAGCCGCATGGGCTAACGAATCATTGAAAGCGCCATACAGCGTCTCAACGCGCACCGAGCGCAGTTCGTGGTCGCGGTTTTCAGTGTTGATACTGGTGTAGCGTTCGAGGTTGCGTTCCTGGCGGTCGGAGATTTGCACGACCTGCAAGCCCGCAAGATTCTCCTGCAAATTCTGATTGAGTGCCGACAGGGTCTGGCGTACCTGGCGAAACAGGCGGCGAGTCAAGCGCCGGAAGTAAAACGTCGCCACGCCGAGCAGCGGCAGGACCAATAGCAGGATCAGGGTTAGCTGGACGTCGATGGCAAGCATCACGGCAAGTGCGACGAAGAACGGCACGAACTCGCCGATCAGCGTGCCGAGTCCGCGCAGCAGGTCATAAAGTGCCTCGATGTCGTTGGTGACGCGGGTCATAACGCGACCCACTGCGACGCGGTCATAAAACGCGGACGGCTTCGTCTCGAGGTGAATAAAGAGGTCGCGACGCAGGTCTCGAAGGCCGTTGATTACGGCGCCGATCAATGTCATGCGGTGCGCGTGCCCGGCATACGCCCACACGACCTGGATCACCAGATACATGAGACACGCTGCGACCAGCGGCGCGAGGCCGAGCGTCGCTGACAGGTACTCATTGAGTGCGATCAGTCCGAAGTCGGGCGTGTCACCGGACGGGTTGCCGCTCAAAATGCCATCAATGGCGACCAGCGAGATGATGATCGGCAGCAGAATCTGCAGCGTCGAGGCGATCAGTACGAGCACCGTGCTGACGATCAGGCTGTTGCGGTAGGGCCTGAGCCACTTCAACAACCGACCCAGCAAGTGCATGTTGAGGACGGCGCCTGAGAGATCGGCGTCAAACAGGCTGTAATTGCGCTGCTTGCTCATGTCGAAGACCTCGCGCGCGCAAAGTCATCGACACCGGCACCTTCACGCTGCACCCGTTCGAGCTCCGCGTAGTAGCCGCCGGCGTCGAGAAGTTGCTGGTGGGTGCCGGTCTCGATGATGCGGCCATTGTCCATGACAACGATTCGATCAGCGCGGCGCGCGGTGCTGACGCGGTGCGACACAAGTAGCGTGGTTTGCGTCGCCCGCAGGCGTTTGAGTTCGGAGAGTATGTGCTCCTCGGTCTCGGTATC